>JAGWBW010000130.1:1529-7916 GCA_021295695.1 Candidatus Latescibacterota bacterium | reverse complement strand
TCTGCTGTCAATTCAGTCTTATAGCCACCCTCAGGCAATTGTAGTGTTCCGAGATCAATACTTTGCCCATTGTGTTTTGCTCCTATTTTGTAAGTTCCTTTAAAACCTCTTAGTTGAACGGTTCCCTTTTCATCGGTTTTCACAGTTTCATTTGTCCTCCAGTGGTTATTAATCAGCCAAAGGTAAATTTTCCCATTGAGCTTCAGGCTTCCATCACTCCAGACAAGAGAACGTCCGGCCCTCATCTGGGCTCGGCTTAATTCCTCTTCATCCATATTGCGTTTTTCCCCCCGCGCCATTAAATCCCACTGAAAGATTTGATCCACCATAGGATGAGAAAAGTAGAGGGTCATAGCCCGTTCAATCAATTCGGCTTTCTTGTACTCCTTAAGCGAAGGGTCATTACGTCTCTGAACCTGCATTTCTGTAATGGAGAGGGGTAGGCCAAATTTGTTGAATAGATTGATCCGTCTCCAAATTTCTTCCGCTGAGACATCATGATTCATTCTGGCCTGGAATCCAATCCCGGTAATCGGCGCATCATTATCAATCAGCAACTGAATCCAACCCATATAATTCTTGATATTTTCCTCATACTCTTCCGGACCAGCGGATATGACCCTGTTTTCATTGAGTATCAATCCTGCGTCGGGTCTTACTGCATGCTCCCTGGCTATTTTAAACCATTCAACAATCACCTCTTTCCCGAGAATGTCCATCAAGTGGTGATTGACACGAGGCTCATTGATGACATCCCAATCCGGTACATCCCATTTAGCTGCCCAATCGGCGATTTTTTGGGCAACCATATTGCGAAGTTCTTCTTTTTGAGCCTCGGATAAGTCCAAAGGTTCAGACGCTATGTGTTCATTATACGAAGTATGGGTCTTTCCATAGACGAATGTTTCAACATCCTTTGGTAAATACATACCATGCGGCCAGATCAGATTGTGCCCCCTGATCTCAAACCCATGTTCCTTAGCCCATTTGAAAATCCCCCGGGTTCTTTCTTCGTTAGCAGGTCCATTGCGTTGCTTTAACGAGTTTTCTATACACAGTTTATTAGCGAAATATGGTAAGATCTTACGAAACAAATCCGAGGTCTCTCCCACACCAGCAATTACACGAGCATTAACCACCATACCGAATGGAAACTCATGGTCTGTCTGTTCGATGGTGATTTCCGCATTTGGCAGCACACGTCCGGATGCATCTTTCACTGTAATGGCTAAATCCGCCTTCCGGTATTCATCAATCCGTTCATATGCATCCGCGCGCCAATCCTTCTGCTCAACTGCATCATTAACAATATCCTCAATACCTTTGGTATCTTTCCCTGTATAATCATAAGCTTGGGCGCAAAGATTATGAATTGGGAAAATGACGGTAAATAACAGCACGAGTGAGTTACTTATTTTCTTCTTTTTTATACGGATGATCATTTTATTCTCCTTTCGGATGTTGTGGATGGCTTTAGCCGAAGTGGAATCGATTCACCGCCGTGCGCACCTTTTGTTGAACGCGCTCTGTCTCAAGGTTGCTTTTATCTTCTTTTTTGTGAGTAGACATTGCTGAGAGAGCCAGCACGCTCGTGCCACAGCACAGCCTGTTCGTTAGCGACTTTCACATGTACCAGGGCTTCTTTAATCGGCTTTCCAAAAGGATCAAAATATCCCGTTTGCTCTTTGCCGGTGGCATCGGTTGTTCCTGTCCAAGTCTCCAGATAGCCGCAGGTTTGCCAACCAAGCATGAACGGCAGATTGAGTATGCCTTTTAAATAAACGGCATACTCCTGGCCTTTTTCATGCACTGAATCGACGGGCACGCCTTTGACTTTTTTCATATGGGGACGCAATGCACCATAAGCGTGATCGCCATTGATGATAGGCTTACCGGTCTGGGCATATATGTTGCGAAGCTTCTCTTCGTGCTGTGGGGTAAAGAAATTGTAGTCTTGAATGAGGATCACATCGACATACTTTTTAACGATATTCCAAACCCAGGCGGGTTGAGGTCTGTGGTTTGAGATCTTATCCCCAAGGATCAAATGATTGGGATCGTGCCTGCGGATGGCATCGTGATGGGCTTTGAGGTAGGCCTCGATGATTTTTGCATTCATCAAGGCCTGGTCGGCAAAACCCTGCTGAGGATCTTTGGGGAGACCCCATTGGCGAACCCCGTCAAAATCGCTCCAATCTAAAATGGATAAACCATACATGTCGCCGGCCTCGGCTGCGGACACATATTGCTTTTTGAGGATGTCGATCCAAACACGTTTTCCCTCAGTCAAATCAGGCTTGGATATGATATCGATGACCCAGGGGTGATGTTCAAAGCCGTTGATTCTCCTTCCCAAACTATGAATGGTATAAGCGGGTAAATCATCGTAGCTGTAACCCAACAGATATTTGGAATCCTTGTGCTTTGCGGTGAAGGTATTGACAAACGTATCCAAATTATGGACCCACTGAGGATCAAACACATCGGGAAATTTCTTGTCGGGCGAAAGTGTTCTTGCGCGCCTGGCGTGCACGTGACTCATCCGCAACTTACCCACATAATAAAGCTCTAGTTCGTTGAAATAGGCGGTGGGCATCGTGTGGGGGTGATGAAAAGCCAGCGTGTTGAAGCCATAGTCCTTGTGGTCCTCCGCAATCTGCTGCATCCATTTCTTTACTTCCGGCCCCTGCCAGTTGATCCGGCCCTGTGGGCTGAAGATTCCTTCACCGAATTGTTGAATCCAATGGTCCTTGTTATAAGGGGCAAATCTCGACATGGGTCCCACATGATTCATGCCCGTTGGGACGAACCGTGTTCCCTCTCCGTCGATCATGAACCAGACGCCGTCGATGTTCTCAACGTGAACATATCCCTTGTTGCCGATGATGTTGGTATTTTGTCCCTCGGGTTGTGACGTGCGTGTGGGTTTGATCTCTTGAATCTGCGCCTGCTTGTCTTCGGCTGCATGAGCTACACACAGCGCCAGAACACCAGCAATGACGAATTCCACTAGTCGTTTCATGATAGCAATTTCCCCTTTACCTAACAGTTCACCGCAACACGATTCCCAGTCACAATAGATTCCTGAATGGCCATTGTGATGGTTGTTCAGTCAGCTTACAGGCACGACGATTGTCTGCTGCGACCATGCCCCATTCTCCAGACGCTGGAGCAACAGTCTGGCAGCCTGACGGCCGATTTCTTGGCCTGAGTAATGTACGTAGTGGGGCAGCTGATCAAGGTGCCCAAGAGCGGTCATCGCAGCCACGTCGTCGAGACTAAACACGGCGCGATCGAAACCGCAAAGACGCAGTGAGGTTGGCAAATCAAGATCGCAGGCGCTGACTTGTCGCAGTAACCTGCGCAACGAGAAGAAGGAGGCCAGACACATGCCTGGTCGCTCCGCCTGGAACAACCACCGGAAGTACTCAGAGAGACTGCTCGCATCATCCAGAAACAGATTGCGGTGCTCACAAGCGGTTGCCGTGAGCGCCTCGGTCATGCCAGCAGACCGCTGCGTCCAAATCGAGGGGAAATTCTGTTGCGAAGAATGCACAAATAGCGCCCGATCGCATCCCCGTGTGCCCAGCCATTGCCCGCACTGCCAGCCGCCATTGCGGTTGTCAGCCGCGACAGTCGGTGCAGATGGGTGCGGAATGGGACGTTCGACGAGAACCATCGGGGGCAGACCCTCAGCTTCTGTGCGCAGGGCCTCGTCTTCTTCTGCATCCATAGGACAAACAATCACGCCGCTCACATGATGCGTCTGGATCGCCTGGATGGCTGCGACTTGCGATAACTTGTTGGAGCGACCACCCGAAATGACGACTGTCTGATAACCCGATGCAACGGCCTCCTCCTCAACACCCGCAATGATAGCCGGAAACTGCTCAGCGGCCAGCGAAGGCATCACAATGCCGATCAGCGGCGCTTGGCCTGTCGAAAGGGCGCGAGCTGCCACGTTGGGCTGGTAATCCAGCCGCTCCGCAACCTCCAGGATCGCGCGCCGCGTGTCTTTGCCAGCGCGATGGCCTGGGGCGTTTGCAAGCACGCGCGAAACCGTTGCCGTGCTCACGCCAACGTCCTGGGCGATGTCAGAAAGCGTCGCCTGTCGTCGAGAATTCATCAAATTTTCCTTTGAATTATATATTATCTTGAGTAATCGTTTACTCAAGATAATATACGATATATGACATGATATTCAAAGTATATTTTATATTATAAGGCAATCGATTACTCAGTGAGGTTCTGTAGGCGGATAGGACGAATAAACGGTGTGTTTCGAATATGATCAACGGTTGGCACGTCCGGGTCTCTTGACAAGATCGAAATCATCCCGTCGAAAGGGACATCCAAAAGGTTCTTCATAGGGACGAAATGGAACCATAGCCGCAATTTCGTCGATACGTTCCATGATGTCATTTGGAAGGGCACCATCCCTGGCAGCGTTGACATTTTGCCGCAGTTGTGCGACGTTCCGCGGTCCCGTCAGCACAGTCGTCGATTCGTCAGCATTGGCAAGTGCCCAACGTAACGACAGTTCTGGAATAGGGATCCCGATTTCATCAACCAATTTGTAGAGCAGTTTTAACTGCTCCCGCCTTGGTTTATTCAACCATCTGGAGTTGGCCTGATCAATCTGTTCATCGTACCTTTCTGCCAGCCATCCTTGCTGCGTGGGAGATGCCATTAGGATCCCCATATTCTGTCGCCTGGCTTCCGGTATCAACTCGATCAGCGCTTCTCGCCACAGCATGCTGGAATTGAACGCTGTCAACACAACATCATAAAACCCCGTGGCAATGATGGGCACAGCTTCATAGGCTGTTGTACCACCCAAACCGGTAAACCGAATGATTCCTTCTTCCTTCAATTCCTGGAGCAACTCGGTTACGGGGCCCTGAAAGGTTCGAAGATCATCCCACCAATCGAACTGGCCCGGCCGATCCGGTTCGTGAATCATGAGTATATCTATCGTTTCACGATGAAGAAGCCTTAAGCTTTCTTCGACTATCGCACGCAGCTGTCCTTTATTTTTTGGGTCAAAATCTTTCGACCTTGGCCCCAGCTTCGTAGATATGATGCAGGGCTGGTTTATATCTTTCATTGCTTCACCAACCCCGGCTTCACTGTCACCGTAATCCGCGGATGTATCGATCAGATTCAGCCCCAGTTCCAAAGCCTCAAAAATGATGTTCTTCGCGCCATCAAATCCCTCTTCTCCACGCGTTGCAAATGCTGCTCCAAGCGACAGAGCACCCACTTCTAATCCAGTACGACCCAATATTCGTTTTTCCAAAGAAGCCACCTTTCTATCAAAAGCCGATTTTTTTTAGGTTTCGTTTTTGCGTGACAGAGGTCAGGCCAGGTAATTTTATACGATCAACGATCATTAGGTAGTAGCCTGTCGTCGAGAATTCATCAATTAAATATAGTGCCTGTAATAGTTATTCAAAGAAAATTTGAAGTATAAGGCAATCGATGACTCAGTGATTCCTTACACGCAGGAAGTTACTGGTTCGAATCCGGTATCACCTACCATACGAATTTGTATTCATCGTCACAGCATATGAGAGAACGATTACAATGGAATTCGATGTCCAGTTCGATGTATTCTGGTGATTCGGTGGTAATTGGGATTGTTTTTGATTGTATTTTGCTTATTATCTGATCGAACAAATTAATTAGAAGGCAGGAGAACCAATAATGGTTCAGTATTAAAGAAAGAAGGCTTATTTCCATGAATACAGCATTGACACCACTGAGCACGGAAGAGATCCAACAATTTATTACGAACGGATTCCTCGTTAAACGAAATATTCTCGACCCCAAACTCTGTGCTGCAGCGCGGGACAGGCTGTGGGCGGGAAACACCTCAAGTCATTTGCGCCGAGACGATCCTCAAACCTGGCTAAACGGTCTCCCGGAGGCAGATCGTCAAAGCACGCCTGATGGCATGAATGATCGCACCGGTGACCACGGCTGGCGACTGCGTGAACTCTCCGGCGACGAGGACCTGATCAACTTGCTTCCACGCCGTGTATTCCCCTGGATTGAGCAACTCCTCGGCAAAGGTGAAGTTGTGATACCAGAGGTCAGTTCCTCCGCGGCCGATCCGGATCCTCGTGGAAGCCGACTGCGTGGCTGGCCGGTCTGGGGTGGTAAGGAGTTGCGCGGTATGTACTGCGTGTTGCCGAGAGAGCGTAAGAGCGATTCACCTTCTCTGGCGGATGCCGCCCGTGCCGGTGCACACATTGACCCGGAGCCGATGCATCTGGTGGCGATCGGATACGTTGATAAGGTTCCAAAGGACGGCGGTGGTATTGCTCTCTTTCCCGGCAGTCACCGCTTGCTCTATGAAGCAGAGCCGGATTCCGTAGATCTCGC
>JAGWBW010000130.1:0-1513 GCA_021295695.1 Candidatus Latescibacterota bacterium | reverse complement strand
GCTGCGGCATTCGTGCTGCCACAGCCTCCAGGTCTCAAGGACGCACTCGCCAACATTGAACCCTTTGAGTTCTTTGGTGACGAGGGAGATGTGGTCTTGTCGCACGGACGAATGTTCCACTCGGCAACACGGAACTACAGCAATCCTCCGCAAATTCGACAGATGATTCTTTATGATGCCTACAAAAAGTCTGTATATGACAGAACATTCAACGGCCGTTATGTCAAAGGGCCAAGACCATCGCCACCGCCCTCGGTGAGGAAGGACTACGGACTTGAACTTGGGCCAGCCGTCCCGCCTCCTGAACCACGCACGGAGGGTCCGGGGCTTTGGGATGACTGGAGCGAGGCCGTTCGCACTGTTGCAGGCTCTGAGGTCTAATCATGGGCGCAGATAATGACAAAGTGTGGCTCTTCCTTAGAGATTGGATAAAAGATGAAAAACATTGTCGTAATCACCATTGAGCATCTTGCCGCTCGCGCATTAGGATGTTATGGCAATCCTGTCGGAGCGACACCTCATCTGGATAGCTTTGCCAGCGAAGCCATCAGGTTTGAAAACTGCACCGTACCTTCTCCGCTCTGCGTCGCGTCACGGGTCGCATTTTTCACGGGTCGTTATCCCAGCGTTACAGGTTCCAGAGACAACACGCTGTTGATGCAAGAAAAGGAAGGGTTTCATCTTCCAGGGCTATTGAAAGATGCTGGTGTCGGCTGTGGCCTATTTGGGAAAAACCACTGTTTTCCAGATGCCGAAGCTGCAGGATTTGAAGCGTGTATTGAAGAGTCACCACTTCGGCAAAAGCAGAGAGAAGCCTATGGGAAACCATTTCCTGGTCCTGCAGTACCCATCGACCCATCCGTGTTCGAATCACAAACAAGACGTTTCCGTTGGGGAGATCACCCAAACCCAATCTGGTATGGCGGAACCTACCCTTTTGATCCTGCTGAATCTCCAGCAAGAGCCAACGTGAATCAGGCCCTCAATTATCTTGAACGGAAGGGTGACGAGCCTTCGTTTGTATGGTTGAGCTTTTCCGATGTTCATCCGCCCTATCGGGCTCCCGAACCTTTTGCCACGATGTACAGACCAGAGGACATGCCTCTCCCACATAGACCTGAGGGTGAATTGGACTCAAAACCATTCGTTCAGCAAGCCTACTATCACGGCGGATGGCTGCATCTCATGGATGACGAGCAGCTGCGGCAGACAATGGCGTATTACTATGGCATGCTCAGGTACCTGGATGAATGCTTGGGCAAATTCTTTGATGGACTAAAAGCGCTTGGTCGTTGGGACGACACCATCATTATTGCCACAGGTGACCACGGTGAGTACCTGGGCGAACACGGACTCATTCGGAAAACAGCTGCATTCTACGACTGCATTGTCCAGGTCCCATTGATCGTAAGGGGTTTGGAACATGCACGGGATGGTGCAACAAACGCATTGCAAATTGAGCAAATCGACTTGATGCCTACATTACTCCAGAGTAGCGGAATCTCGATCCCAC
>JAGWBW010000013.1:53088-60802 GCA_021295695.1 Candidatus Latescibacterota bacterium | reverse complement strand
ATCGCGCGCGAAGCCCGAATACGCGCCGTCTCCTTCCAGGCCATCTCAGCCGCGCAGGCCACGCGCATTTACGCCGATATCGAATCCGGCAACATGAACCGCATGCACCTTGAAAAAGCCCCCCGCATCGCGGTCTATACCCCCCCGCACAAACAGCCATGGGACGACGCCGTCACACTTGCTCTCACATATGCTGAAATACCCTATACCACCTTGTGGGACGAAGAAGTTCTCACCGGCAAACTCGAAAACTACGACTGGCTGCACCTGCATCACGAAGACTTCACAGGACAATACGGCAAATTTTATCGCAGCCACGGCCACACCCTCTGGTACCGACAGCAACAGGCCGCATTTAAAACCCTCGCACGCAAACTGGGCTTTGCCAAAGTCTCCCACCTCAAAGGCGCAGTTGCACAGGCCATTTACAACTATGTCGCCCAGGGCGGATTTCTCTTTGCCATGTGCTCGGCCACCGATACATTTGACATTGCCCTTGCCGCGCGTGGGATCGACATTGTCGATAGTGTTTACGACGGCGACCCCGCAGATCCAATGGCGCGTCAAAAACTCGATTTCTCTCGCACCATTGCCTTTGAAAACTTCAATCCCGTTATGGACCCCCTCGAATACGAACACGCCGACATCGACCTGTCACCCATTGAAATGAGCCAGGTCAAAAATGCCGATATCGACGCCTTTTCACTATTTGAATTCTCGGCAAAATACGATCCCGTGCCCACCATGCTCACGCAAAACCACACACCCATCGTCCCCGGCTTTTTGGGCCAAACAACGGCCTTTCGCAAAAACCGCATCAAAAAATCCGTCACCATCATGGGCGACATACCCGGCACAGACCACGTCAAATACATCCACGGCAACATCGGCAAAGGCACATTCACATTTTATGCCGGACACGACCCGGAAGACTATCAACACTTTGTCAACGACCCGCCCACACAACTCGCACTACACAAAAATTCGCCGGGCTATCGCCTCATCCTCAACAATATTCTCTTCCCGGCGGCGAAAAAGGAAAAACGCAAAACATAAGAAAGGAAACAAAATGCCCGAAGCATCACCTCACGAAGACCTCCAGGCTGTCGAACAATTAAAAACCGCGTATGACCAGATCGTCGCCGAAATTGGCAAAGTCATTATTGGTCAGCGGGAAATCGTCGATCAGCTACTCATCGCCCTCCTCTGCGGGGGCCATTGTTTGCTCGTCGGTGTGCCCGGCCTGGCCAAAACGCTCCTCATCAGCACCCTCGCGCGCGCCCTCGACCTGTCTTTTAGCCGCATCCAATTTACCCCCGACCTCATGCCTTCAGACATCACGGGCACAGAACTCCTCGAAGAAGACCAGACCACCGGACACAAAGCATTTCGCTTTGTCAAAGGACCCTTATTTGCCAACATCATCCTGGCCGATGAAATCAACCGCACTCCGCCCAAAACCCAGGCCGCCTTATTGCAAGCCATGCAAGAACACGAAGTCACCGCCGGAGGGGGGACCTTCCGCCTCGAAGAACCATTTTTTGTCTTAGCCACGCAAAATCCCATCGAACAAGAAGGCACCTATCCCCTGCCCGAAGCCCAACTCGACCGCTTCATCTTTAACCTGTGGATCGATTATCCCACCCGAGAAGAAGAACGCGCCATTGTCAAAGCCACCACAGGTGCCCAAACACACGACGTACAGCCCGTAATCAACGCCGAACAAATCCGCAACCTCCAGCAACTCATCCGAAAAGTTCCAGTAGCCGATCACATCGTAGATCACGCAGTAGATCTCGTCCGCAAAACCCGCCCTCAAAATACGGACACATCCATCGCCAACATGCTCAGATGGGGCGCTGGCCCGCGCGCCTCCCAATGCCTCATCCTGGGTGCCAAAGCACGCGCCGTACTCAGCGGACGCTATGCACCGTCCATCGACGACGTATCTTTTGTCGCCAAACCCGTATTGCGCCATCGCCTCGTCACAAATTTCAACGCCGAAGCAGAAGGCATCACCCCGGTCGATCTCATCGATCAATTGTTAAAAGAATAGCCCTCACCCGGAGATTTCCCGTGAATCTAAAAGGCCAGCGCGTCACAGTAATGGGATTGGGATTATTTGGCGGGGGCGTGGGAGCAGTGCGTTTTCTGGTGCGCGAAGGCGCGGTGGTGACAGTGACGGACTTGCGCGAAAAAAAAGACCTGCGCGCTTCGGTGCGCGCCCTGAATGGATTACCCATCGCCTTTAAGCTGGGAGGGCATGAAGAAACGGATTTTCGGAATGCAGATTTAATTGTCGCTAATCCCGCGGTACCCCGATCATCGCAATACTTGAAAATCGCGGAATCTGCGGGCGTGCCCATCACATCGGAAATCTGCCTATTTGTCGAACACTGTCCCGCGCCCATAATTGGCGTAACGGGCAGCAGTGGTAAAACGACGACAACTTCGCTCATAGGAGAAATGCTCAAGCGAAAAGATAAACGCACGCGGATTGGTGGCAATATTGGCGGATCGCTGCTCGATGAATTGGACATACTACACGCCGATGTACCCGTCGTACTGGAATTATCGAGCTTTCAACTCGACCGATTGGGCGATTTGCCGTGGAGTCCCCACATCGCTGTCATAACCAACTTCGCGCCAAATCACATCGACGTTCACGGGTCTTTACAAGCGTATCGAAAAGCCAAGCAACAAATCATCATATACCAGACAAAAAGCGATTGGACGATTGTCAACGGAGAAGATGCCGAAGTATCTCATTGGGCGGGCGAAGGGCAGCGGGTGGTATTTGCGGTTGAAGGCAAAGGGGACGTATTTGTGCGCGAGGGAAAAATTCAACACGCAATCGGAGGCGAAGTGCGAACCGTCTGTTCTGTAGATACCATATTCTTGCACGGGCGGCACAATCTCGCCAACGCACTATCAGCCACGGGTGCAGCGGTCATAAGCGGTGTATCTGAAGAAGATATCGCCGACGTATTGCAAACATTTCAGGGCGTGCCGCACAGATTGGAGCAGGTGGCAGAAGTGAACGGCGTTCTCTATATAAACGATTCAATAGCCACGAGTCCCGACCGCACACAAACAGCACTCAGGGCATTTGACAAGCCAATCGTGCTGATCGCCGGCGGCTACGATAAGGGTATTGCTTTTGGCGATCTGGGGATGGCGATAGAGGAAACGGTAACACATCTGATAGTGATGGGCGAAACTGGGGACGCGATTGCGGCAACCGCAAAAGGCAAAACCAATATTCACCGCGTCGAAAATTTGCAAGAAGCAATGGGTTGCGCGACGGGGCTCGCACAAGCTGGCGATGTGGTATTGCTATCGCCAGCATCGGCGAGTTACGACCAATTTCGCAATTTTGAAGAGCGCGGTGATCAGTTTCGAGAATGGGTGGAAAAATTGAGAGATTAGCGTTTCTGTTCAGGTATCTTCGGCATAGGGCATCAGCTTTCGCCCGCGCGTGGGATGGCGCAATTTTCGGAGTGCTTTCTCTTTTATTTGACGAATCCTTTCGCGCGTCAGGCGAAATTGCTTACCAATTTCTTCAAGCGTCATCTCCGTGCCGCCGCCCAATCCAAAATAGAGTCGGATGACTTTTTGCTCGCGTTCATCGAGCGTGCTCAAAGCACTTGAGATTTCAGCTTTGAGAGTATTTCTCAATGCCATTGCGTCGGGCGGCTCTTGTGAGTTGTCGGGCATCATTTCCAGAAGGCTATTCTCCCCATCGCCAAGAGACGTGTCGAGAGACAATGTGCGCTGTCCACTCGTGAGAATATCCGTAACCTGCTCTACTGGGATATCCAATTCTTCGGCAATTTCTTCTTCGGCAGTACGCGCCGAAGTCTCGTGCTGTCGGCTGCTTTTATAGCGAGATATGCGCCTGAGCAATTCCACGCGATTGAGAGGAAGACGCACGACCCGGGCGTGTTCCGCCAGTGTTTGCAAAATAGATTGACGAATCCACCAAACAGCATAAGAGATAAACTTAAATCCTCTCGTCTCGTCAAAACGCTCTGCCGCTGTGATCAAGCCGACGTTTCCTGCGCTGATGAGATCCACGAGCGGCACGCCCTGATTTTGATATTCGTAAGCAACGGTAATCACAAAGCGCAAATTGGCTTCAATGAGTTTTGCCCGCGCTTTCTGGTCGCCCGCGCGAATGCGAACAGCGAGTTCAACTTCCTCTGCCGAAGACAGGGGTTGAGACGAAGCCACATCTTCGAGGTAGTGATGCAGTGCATCTTTGGTAACACTTCTGGCCGATGTAGTCAAAACAATTACCTCACCAATAGGGAAAGTAAAGGGTCTGTTAAGTTTTATTTATCAACCGCCCTGATATATAGTGATTTTACCACAAGAGTCAAGAAAAAAACACACAGCTTACCACATTTCAATCTCGCTGGTCGCGACAGTTTTGCAGTCGGTGGAAAACGCAAATGTAGCTCTGACGCGCTTATGCTCCAACACATAGGGATACCAATAGGTAGCATCATCCCACATAGTATCAAAGGGCAGATGATCAATTGCAAACCACACAGGGCGTATTTCTTCTGTTTCCGTCGGCTCGCCCTGCCACCTGCGCCCGATAAAAATACGGGTCGTGAGATTCCACTGGGGGCGGGCGGGAAAATAAAACGTCACATGCCCGGCATCTACAAGGTCCTGAACCGACATCACAACGCCTGTTTCTTCACGCATTTCGCGCACAGCGGCTGCACGCACTGTTTCCCCGTATTCAATTTTCCCGCCAATACCCGTGTATTTCCCCACACCAAACCCGCGTTTTTTATAGCCGAGCAAAACATGGGTTATGGGATCGCCTCTCACGAGCAGTATCAGCGTGGTGTGATTTTCGATACACATGCGATTATGGAATCAACAGCACTTTCCCCGTAGTCTGCCGACCTTCGAGGCGGTTATGCGCTTCGGCCGTATTTTCAAGAGGATGCTCTTCGCCAATACGTACATCCAGCTCGCCATCTTGAATCCAACTCATAACCTCGCGGGTGCGCTGGAGATATTCTTCGCGAGTCTGCGTGTAGCTATTGAGCGTTGGGCGCGTGAGATAAATAGACCCTTGTTGCGACAGAAGCAAGGGATCAATCGGCGGAACCGGCCCGCTGGCATTACCAAAAAAGACCATATAACCGCGCGGTTTAAGACAATTTATACTTTTCTCCCAGGTAGCTTTGGCAACGGAATCGTAAACGACCTCGACGCCCTTGCTATCTGTGAGATTCAAAACTTCGGCTTCAAAATCCCGTTCGGTATAAAGAATAATATCGTCGGCACCAGCACCCCGTGCCAGAGCCGCTTTCTCTTCGGTAGATGTAGTGCCAATAACCCGCGCCCCGCGCATTTTTGCCATCTGCACGAGCAAAAGACCAACGCCTCCTGCGGCTGCGTGGATAAGGCAGGTATCGCCTTCGCGAATCGGATAGGTGCTGTTGACCAGATAATGCGCTGTCAGCCCTTGTAACATCACTGCGGCTGCGGTTTTAGTGGCGACATCTGAGGGAATTTTCACCACCTCGGCGGCGTCTGCGACAACTTGCTCGGCATAAGAACCCGCCACGCTTTTCCATGCCACGCGGTCGCCCTCAGCCAAAGCCGAAACCCCTGCGCCCACCGCGTTCACGGTACCCGCGCCTTCCAGACCCAGCGTCAACGGCAAATCCAGAGGATAAAGGCCCGTGCGGTGATAGGTGTCGATAAAATTGACACCCGCTGCTTCTATGGTAATCCGCACCTGTCCCTCGCCTGGATCTGCAACATCAATATCTTCAAAACTCAAAACTTCTGCACCACCGTATTGCGATATGCGAATAGCTTTCACACGAATCTCCTTTTGATAAGAATAAGAATCCTTTGACAAAAACGGCATTTTCAAAGTATATAGATATTACCACGATTAGGCAATAGGAGGATAGAATATATGCCATCACATCGAAATATGGAAACACAGTACTGCGCCGTTCGAGAAAACGCGGGAGTATTCAACCGCAGCAAGCGAGGCAAAGTGCGTGCAGAAGGCGCGGATTGTCTGAGATTTTTGCACGGCATGGTGACCAACACCATCGAATCCCTCGCTGAAAATGGGGGCAATTACGCCGCAGTTACATCGGCACGGGGACAAACGCTATTAGATATTTGGGTCCACCGCTTACAAAATAGTATCTATATGGAAACAGAACCGGGGCTTGCGACAAAGTTAATTGAAACCCTGGACCGCTATCTGATCGCCGATGATGTCGCACTATCGGACGAATCCGACACCTGGGCCATTTTGGGGGTACAGGGCCCCTCAGCCCATGAGTTGATCGGGCGGGTTATTGGGCGCGTACCCACTGACCTGCCCGAGCACCATACAGTTGTACACGCCTTTGGCGGCATCCCAATTTGGATCACAGCGCGGTCATACACAGGTGAACCGGGTTGTGATCTCCGCATTGCTCAAGACCACGCCGATTCATTGCGGCGGGCACTCGTTACAGCGGGGGGAACGCCAATCGGATGGCAAGTGGGAGAAATATTGCGGGTCGAAGCTGGTATTCCCCGTTATGGTGCTGAGATCGATGAGTCGGTCGTACCCCTCGAAGCAGGCTTGAATCGCGCAGTCGATTTTGACAAGGGATGCTACATTGGACAAGAAGTAATCGCCAAAATGCACTTTCGTGGGCGCCCTCGCCGCTATCTAACGGGCTTATTATTGAGCGTCAATACACCTGTTAATGGCAACATAATAGTCAACGATAAAACCGTCGGACGAATCACCACCTGTGTAAAATCGCTCCACCTCAATCGCGTGATAGCTCTTGCCATCATCCGCCGGGGCTTTCACGAAGCGGGACAGCGCGTACTGCTGGACGACGGATCAGAGGCTGAAGTGGTCAACTTGCCATTTAAGGTAAACCGCTTGACTTAACAAATAGAATTGTAAATATTAGCACCATGACAAATGACGTAATAAGAATAAAAAATATGGCTTTTTACGGCTACCACGGACTGTTTGAAGAAGAGGCCAAACTCGGTCAAAAATTTGAAATTGACGTAGAAATCTATGGCAATTTCAGGGGTTTTGCACACAACAATACACCTCATGCCGTAGATTATCCACGCGTCTGTAAGATAGTTGAGCAAGTGGTGACAGGCGAGCGTTTTGGTCTCGTTGAAGCCCTGGCAGACCGCATCGCTGACGTTTTACAGACGGAATTGGGATTGACAAAACTCCTCGTGCGCGTTCGCAAACCCAACCCACCGGTATCCATCAGTTTCGATGGGGTTGAAGTTGAAGTGAGACGTGAAACGTGATCTACATTGGCATTGGCGCGAATTTGGGAGATCGGGAAAAAACGCTCCAGGAAGCGACAGATATTCTAAATGCAAAACCCGAAATCGCCGTTGTCGCTGCCTCTGCAGTCTATGAGACCGACCCGGTCGGTGTGGTTGATCAGCCGTATTTTCTCAATGCCGTTCTGCAAGTCCATACCAGTCTCTCTGCGCGAAATCTATTAAATTGTCTATTGGCAATTGAGCGCAAATTTGGTCGCCTGCGCGAGACGCGGTGGGGACCGCGCACGCTGGATCTCGATATTTTACTCTACGGCGATGCCATCATCAACCTGCCGGGCTTGCAGGTGCCACACCCACACTTGCACGAGCGCGCATTCGTTCTGGTGCCGCTTTGCGACCTCAA
>JAGWBW010000013.1:23671-52971 GCA_021295695.1 Candidatus Latescibacterota bacterium | reverse complement strand
ATTGAAGGAGTAACAGGTGTGGGCAAAAGGCGTTTGGCTCGCCTGCTGGGGCGCCGTCTAAATGCCCGTCTGCTGCTCGAAGAACCCGAAGAAAATCCCTTTTTGCCTTTATTTTACGAGGCCCCAGATCAATATGGCTTTCAAACCCAGGTCTTTTTTATGCTAAGCCGCTATCGACAACAACAAGAACTGCATCAGATGGATTTGTTTGAAGACGCCGTGGTCAGTAATTTTATTTTTGAAAAAGATCGCATCTACGCCAATGTGACGCTCAACGCTACGGAATTTGCGCTCTATGAGCGACTGACCGAAACATTGAGCGAAAAACTTCCCCGTCCAGATCTGGTGATTTATTTGCAAACCACAGTCAATCATCTGATGCGGGGTATAAGGCGCCATGAACGCGGATATGAAAGAGAGATAACAAAAGAATACGTCGCTCAGCTATTAGAAGCTTATAACCATTTTTTCTTTCATTATTCGATAACGCCGCTACTCGCAGTTAATGTATCGGAGGTCGATTTTGAAAACCGCCCGGAACACCTGGAAGATTTACTGGCACAAATTAAATCGCCTCCTTCTGGAACCCGTTATTATCGACCAGCGCACATGGAAGCTGGCAAGACCAGGCGGATCTGACTTATGGGATCGCGGGTAAAACCAGAAACCCTCGCGCTTATGAAGCAACGAGGCGAACCCATTGCGATGTTGACCTGTTACGATCATCCCACGGCTGTTTTTCAGGATGCTGCAGGTGTCGATGTCATCTTTGTGGGGGACTCGGTTGGTGTCAATGTGTTGGGGTATAAAAGCCCACAGCAGGTGACAATGGATGATATGCTCCACCACACGCGCGCGGTGCGGCGCGGCGTAGTGAGTGCCCTGTTAATGGCAGATCTGCCCTATCGAACTTACGAAACGCCAGAGCAAGCATTAAAAAATGCGCGGCAATTGGTTTCTGCTGGTACCGAAGTGGTTAAACTCGAGGGGGGGCGCAATATAATGCCCCAGGTCGAGGCACTCGTCGCCGAGGGCATTCCCGTGGTTGGGCATGTAGGCTATACGCCTCAAACGCGCACGGGTAAGCGTCCTGTGTTTGGCGACCGCGCCGCAGAAGCACTCGACGTCCTGTATGATGCCGATGCACTGGCGGCTGCCGGCGCGCTGGCAGTGGTTTTAGAATGCGTGCCCGAACGCGTCGCCGAAGTTGTGACCAAACGGCTGTCCATGCCAACCATTGGAATTGGTGCCGGGCGCGTATGCGATGGACAAGTGCTGGTTGCACACGATATGCTGGGCGTTTACAAAAGCCATTATCGGTTCGTCAAAACATACACCGATCTCAAAAGAGTGATGCATCAGGCATTTGCAGACTACGTCAAAGATATCAAGGCGCACCGATTTCCAGAAGACAGGCACCGTTTTAAGATAAAGAGCGCGGAACTTCGCCGATTTAGAGCGCGGATAGACAGATAATGGCCGTAAAAATTATAAAAACCGTCCACGATATGCACCGCGCAGCAGACCATATCCGACAGGCGGGCCTGCGCATCGGGCTTGTACCCACAATGGGATATCTGCACGAAGGGCATCTCAGCCTTGTGCGCCAGGCGTTAAAAGTGACAGATCGAGTTGTGGTGAGCATTTTTGTCAATCCGCTGCAATTTGGTCCCACCGAAGATCTCGCCGCCTATCCAAAAGACATAGATCGGGACCTGAAATTGCTCGATCGACACGGCGTACATCTCGCATACCTTCCCCAAAAAAAAGAAATATATCCCAGAGATTTTGCGACATCGGTGAGCGTGGCAAAGCTGACCGAGAGGCTCTGTGGCGCAAGTCGTCCGGGACATTTTGAAGGTGTGACAACAATCGTCACCAAACTGTTTGCAGCGGTAAAACCCCATGTGGCTGTCTTTGGGCAAAAAGATGCACAACAAACAATAGTCATTCAACGCCTGGTGCGCGATCTCAACCTGGATGTGGAGATACAGATGGCACCCACAGTGCGCGAAGCGGACGGATTGGCGATGAGTTCGAGAAATGCTTATTTAAACGCTGAAGAACGGCGGGAAGCCCCCGCGCTTTACCGCGCATTAATGGTGGGGACAAAAATGATCGCTCGGGGCGAAAGGCGCACCCAAACGGTTATTGAAGCCATGCGCGATGTCATTGCACCTCAGCGCTGTGCAGAAATCGACTATATCGAAGCCGTCGATGCGAAAGATCTCACACCCGTTGCCGAGCTAAAAGATTCCATCTTGCTGGCCGTGGCTGTGCGGTTTGGCAATGCACGCCTGATAGACAACGCACTGGTTCGCATCAAATGATTTTACCACATGTATGTCAAGTTATTGTAAGTATTTATGTTATATAAAATAAAAGGCTTGTATAAGGACTTGACGCCCTTATAGGAGTTCATTATATTTTGAGTTCGAACTCGGTAACAGTATCAGAATTCATTTCTATATCATTCATCTCTACACAAGGAGTTTCAAAATGGCATATGAACTGCCCGACTTGCCCTATGCTTATGATGCACTCGAGCCACACATTGATGCGCGAACGATGGAAATTCACCATTCCAAACACCACAATGCCTATGTGACCAATCTCAATGCTGCACTTGAGGGGCACGATGACCTGGCAAATCAGTCTATCGAAAGTTTAATCATCAATCTGGACAGCGTACCAGACGATATCCGCACGGCTGTTCAAAACAATGGCGGCGGCCATGCCAACCACAGTCTGTTCTGGACAATTATGAGCCCCAATGGCGGTGGTGGGCCAACAGGCGCAGTCGCCAGCGCTATTGGGTCCGATTTGGGCGGTGTGGAAGCAGCGAGAGAGAAATTTGTCACCGCTGCAACAACGCGCTTTGGCAGTGGATGGGCCTGGCTTGTGGTCAAAGATGGCACACTCGATATTTTGAGCACAGCCAATCAAGATAATCCACTCATGACGGGTGACGGAACGCCTATTCTCGGCCTCGATGTGTGGGAACACGCTTATTATCTCAACTACCAGAATTTGCGTCCCGATTATATTGAAGCCTGGACCAATACAATTAACTGGGACGAAGTCAACCGCCGTTACGAAGCTGCGCTATAAGTCTTTTAGAGGATATGCAAAATGAGTATTACTGTAGGTAACCGTGCCCCCGACTTTACGCTGAAATCAAAATCTGGTGATATGGAAGATATTTCTCTGAGCGATTACAGAGATGAAAAAAACGTCGTGATTTTGTTTTTCCCCCTGGCTTATACCAGCGTCTGTACAGATGAAATGTGTTCGGTCAGTGGTGGTTTGGCCGATTACGACGCACTCGATGCACAGGTTTTAGGCATCAGCGTAGATAGTCCCTTTGCCCAGGAAGCATGGGCAGAGAAAGAAGGTATCACCATTCCCCTGCTCAGCGATTTCAACAAAGAAGTCAGCGCAGCTTATGGGTCGCAATTCGAAGACCTGATTGGATTTAAGGGCGTGGCAAAGCGTTCGGCTTTTGTCGTAGATAAAAGCGGTGTGGTGCGCTTTGCTTCTGTGTCCGACGATCCAACCGAGTTGCCCGATTTTGATGCAATCAAAGCGTGTTTGCAAGCGTTGAGTTAATGGAGGCATTCTATGGTTAGCGTCACGGAAACAGCGGCGGGCAAAATCAGAGAACTCATGGACCGAGACGGACGTCCCGAAGATCATGGTTTGCGCCTAAAAGTGATCGGCGGCGGGTGTTCTGGCTTTCAATATCAGCTCGATTTCGATGAGACAACCCGCACAGATGACAGCGTAATCGAAGCCTATGGCATTCGGGTTTTTATCGATATGAAAAGCGCGCTCTTTTTGACAGGCACCGAACTGGACTACGACGATGGCCTGATGGGAACGGGGTTTCGATTTAACAATCCCAATGCCAAAAATCAGTGTGGCTGTGGAGAGTCGTTCAGCGTTTGAGCATCGCTTTGTAGAAATGCCAGTGTGCAGAAGGGAGGGGTCGTCTCGCGATTCCTCCCTTTTGGGTCCATTAAAATATTGGGGTAGGTTAACTACACAATCCCGCTATCGCTTTAAGACAGCTTCTGAGGAACAAAAACGCATGACGTCTATTTTTTACATACTTTTTTTTCTTTGCGATGCGTATAACGCATCGGCGCAGTTTGTGCAGAAACTTTTTGGAGACATCTTCAAACACACCTGCGTTATGGATATAAAATCGGATTTGAATTTTGACAGGAGGCTCCAATGGACATGCTATTTCAGGGAGCTTCAATGGCAACGAACATTATCATCTATCTGGCAGTTGCCATTGCCCTTATTACGTTTGGAATCGGGTGGTTTTTTGGCACCCGCATTAGAGATCGAAAAATGCGAGATATTGAGCAACAGGCAGAGAAACACGCAATCAAACTCGCAAAAAATGAAGATCGAGACCGCAAGGCTGCTTTTTTAGAACTTAAAAATCGCTGGTATGAAGAGAAGGCCGAAATTGAAAAGTCTTTTGATCAAAAACAGCGTGTCTTCGATCGCCGAAACGACGAACTACACGAACAAGAGAACCGCCTCACAAAACAGGCCGAAGTCGCAAGCCAACGCGAAAAAACCTTAACCCGGCGGGAACAAGAAGGAAGTCAAAAAGCCGTCCGTTTGGAGAAACGAGAACTGGAACTGACCGATATTCTCGATCAGCAGCGGGCGCAATTGGAGCGCATTTCGGGCATGAATGCCGATCGCGCCCGCGAGATGCTGCTCGAAAATATCCGAAATTCACTGCGGCAGACAGCCACAAATATCGGCCGAGAAATTATCGATCACGCCAGAGAACGAGCCCATCGCGAGGCTAAGAAAATTCTGGCACAGGCAATAGAACGCTGTTCCACCGATCAAACCGTTCAGTCATCCATATCGGTTGTCACATTGCCCGATGATCATATTAAGGGACGGATTGTCGGTAAAGAGGGGCGCAATATCATTGCTTTTGAGGCTGCCACAGGAGTAAAAGTCATTGTAAATGATACACCCGAGGCGGTTGTCTTGTCCAGCTTTGATCCGGTCAAGCGCGATGTGGCGCGTCTGTCTATGGAGCAATTGGTACGCGATGGTCGCATCAATCCAAGCCGCGTTGAAGCGGTTGTTGCCAATTGCGAAAAAAAGATCTATTCGCTCATTGCTGATGAAGGCCGTCGGGCAGTGCGCGAATTGGGCATTGAATCATTGCATCCAGAACTGGTCAAACTGGTCGGAAAGCTCAAATACCGCACGAGTTATGGACAAAGCGTATTGGGACATTCCACAGAGGTGGCTTTTTTGGCCGGTGCAATGGCAGCAGAATTGGGCATGGATGAAAAACTCGCGCGGCGATGTGGGCTGTTGCACGATATCGGCAAAGCCGTGGACCAGGAACTCGAAGGAAAACACACCGATATTGGTGCGCATCTGGCTGGCAAATACGGCGAGGGGCCAGAGGTCATCAACGGCATTTTTTATCACCATGGCGAGGCAGAGGCTTCCACCCCGCTTTCGTTTTTGGTCAAAGCCGCCGATGCGATTTCATCATCGCGGCCTGGTGCTCGGCGCGATGATGCCGAGGGATATATCAAACGGGTGCGCGATTTAGAGGAAGTGGCGCAATCTTTCGATGGCGTGCGCGATGCTTATGCCATCAATGCAGGACGCGAAGTGCGCGTGCTGGTCAATGCCGGACATGTGAAAGATGAACAGGCCAAAGATCTATCCTTTGCAATTGCCGAGCGTATTCGCGATGAAATGACCTATCCAGGCGAGGTTCAGATCACGGTAATTAGACAAACAATTGCCACAGATTGGGCTGGCCGCTCTGGCAAACGCATCCCGCGCAGTCGGGGGCGACGTTACGGGCGACGTGGGCGCAATAGCAATTACCGCTCGGGAACTTCTACACAGGCCAGCGCGTAATCCCATGTCTGACGGTTATTCCACAATTGTGCGGGATCACTTTGAACATCCCAGAAATGTCGGCGCATTGGATACCCCCAATGCACTTGGATTTGCCGAAAATCCAGCTTCGGGTGCGACCCTATCTCTGCATCTTGCCATCAAAGATGGCGTTATTGACCGTGCTCTTTTCCGCGCGCAGGGATGTGCTGCAACCATTGCTTCGGGATCTGTGCTCACGGAATGGGTAATTGGCAAAACGCCCCATCAGGCGTGTAAAATCACCCGTTCCGATATCGAGACCGCGCTTGGCGGCTTGCCCCCCACGCGAAAACACGCCGCTGATCTGGCGGTAGATGTGGTTCACAATGCACTTGACAAACTGGCTCGTCAGACCTGAGAATCACGGGGCAGGGCATTGTTGTGTCCTGCCTTCTTTTTTGGGAGTGCCGGCATGACCCATCGGATTAAGAACGCAGCGCGGCGTTTGGGATTTAATCCCGTGGGAATTGCATCCGTAGATCCCCCGCAACACTGGGCGTTTTATCAAAAGTGGTTGGAGATGGGCTACGCGGGCGAAATGGGGTATTTGGCGCGCAATCTGGATCGGCGGTCAGATATACGCCAAATCCTTCCAGACGCAAAATCAGTACTGTGCGTGGGTTTCAATTATCAGCCCCATTCCGATGGATCTGATAATGGCGGTGCGCCTAAAGGACAAATTGCACGTTATGCGCGTGGCGATGATTATCACATCGTCATGAAAGACCGCTTATTTAAATTGCTGGCCGAAATTCAAAAAATAGAACCCTCTGCTGAGGGACGGGTCTATGTCGATACCGGACCTGTTCTGGAGCGAGATTTCGCCGCCCGAGCCGGGCTGGGCTGGTTTGGAAAACACACCTGCTTGATTGACAAAGGCCGCGGGTCCTGGTTTTTTTTGGGCGAGATTATTCTGAATCTCGATCTAAAAGTCGATCACCCGCAACCCGATCACTGCGGTACCTGTACGCTGTGTCTGGATGCGTGTCCAACAGACGCCATTCCAGAACCTTATGTCGTGGATTCGCGGCGGTGTATTTCCTATTTGACCATTGAATTGAAAGGCACTATTCCGAGGGATTTGAGATCGGATATGGGCAACTGGGTTTTTGGATGTGATATCTGCCAGGAAGTATGCCCATGGAATCGCAAACACGCAAAGCCGACTTCTGAAAATGCTTTTCAAGCGCGCGAGGGTTTGAATGCGCCCGCGCTGACCGACTTGCTGTACATGGATCAAGAGGCTTTCTCAAAACGATTCAAAAACAGCCCGATAAAACGCGCCAAACGGCGTGGATTATTGCGCAATGTTGCCGTGGCACTGGGCAATGTGGGAAGCAAATCCGAAGTTCCCGCCCTATCAGATGCCTTGAAAGATGACGAGCCGCTCGTACGACAACACGCGGCCTGGGCACTGGGTAAAATTGGGGGTGCGCAGGCGAGACGGGCACTTGACAAAGCACTGATGTGTGAACGCGATGCAGAAGTAATCAAAGAGATGCATTTGGCAAGAAAAAAAATATAAAGGATACGAACGTGAGCGCATTGCTCGATATCGAATTAGACGGCCGTATGGTACAAACCGAACCCGAGATACCTGTCGCGTCCTTGCCTGGACAAAAGGTTTTTATCGAGACGTACGGTTGCCAGATGAATGTATCGGATACGGAACTGATGCTGGGCATTTTAAAGCAATCGGGTTATACCTCTGTCCGTCGTCCAGAAGATGCCGATGTCATTGTGCTGAATACCTGCGCGATACGCGAACACGCCGAAGAGCGAATAAGAGGCAGATTGGGACAATTGCGCAGGTTGAAGTATCGGCGTCCAGACCTGATTATGGGGGTATCGGGATGCATGGCCAAACACGTTTCAGAATCTCTGATGAATGACGCGCCCTATGTCGATCTCGTCGTGGGGCCAGATTCGTATCGGCGACTACCCGAACTCATTGCCGAAGCGCGTGGTGACTCGGCTCTGGATGTGCGTTTGGATCGCGGCGAATACTATATGAATATCGATCCCTTGCGCGAAGAGGGCAGCAATGCCTGGATCACCATTATGCGCGGATGCGATAAGTTTTGCACATTCTGCATTGTGCCCTACGTGCGCGGCAGAGAGCGCAGCGTCCCGGCGCGCGAAATTGTCAGACAGGCTCAAGCCGCCGCCAATGCGGGTTTTCGAGAAGTCACTTTATTGGGCCAAACCGTCAATTCTTATCGCGATGGCACCTGCGATTTTGCCGATCTGCTTTCGATGATTGCGCGCATAGACGACATTTCTCGCATTCGCTTTACCTCGCCCCATCCGAGTGATTTCTCTGAAAAATTCATTGAAATGATGGCGCGCGAAGAGAAAATTTGTCGCTTTATTCATTTACCCGTGCAGTCGGGATCAGACCGCGTTCTAAAATCGATGAAGCGCAGCTATACCGTCGAAGACTATCTCGCGCTGGTCGATGATTTGCGCAGCGCAATGCCGGATCTGTGTTTGAGTACAGATATCATCGCTGGCTTTTCCGGCGAAACACAAACCGACTTCGAGGCCACGCTGTCATTGATGGCGCAAGTGCGTTATGATTCCGCATTTATGTTTAAGTATTCTGCGCGAAAAGGCACGGTCGCTTTCCGCGAGATGCCCGATACGGTACCAGAAGAGGAAAAGGTACAAAGGCTCGAAACTATTATTGCACAACAAAACCGCATTTCTGAAGAAATCAATGCGACTTATATCGGTCGTACTCTTGAGGTCCTGGTGCAAGGAGATGCCCGCAAAGGCGAGGGTTTGGCTGTGGGAAAATCCGATGGTTTTAAGACGGTCGTATTTCCCCGAGAGGGCGTCGCAAACAACGCGCTCACCGATGTCGAGATTACCCAAACGACCTTGCGCACACTGACTGGGCGGAGAGTGCAATGAATGGTTTAATGGATATAAAAGCACCTTCAGTGCGCCGCAGACGATTGCCCGAATGGTTTCGAGTGCCAGCCCCAGGTAGTGAGGGATACCGCACGTTGAAAAATTTGATGCGCGGATTAAATCTCCATACAGTCTGCGAAAGTGCGCGTTGTCCCAATATCGGCGAATGCTGGAATTCGGGCACCGCAACATTTATGATTTTGGGAGATGTGTGTACGCGGAGTTGTGGCTTTTGCGCGGTGAAAACCGGTCGTCCAGAGGGCCTTGATGCAGAAGAACCCGAACGGGTCGCCAAAGCCGTACAGACAATGGGATTGCGGCATGCAGTGGTCACGTCGGTGAATCGCGATGAACTCCCAGACGGGGGCGCGCGCATTTTTGCCGAAACAATATGTGCGATTCGGCGGTTGTGCAGACACACAAAGGTCGAAGTTTTGATCCCGGATTTTCAGGGCAATTGGCAGGCATTGCGCGTGGTCATAGATGCAGCACCCGATATCTTAAACCACAATGTCGAAACCGTACCGCGCCTGTATAAAACCATGCGCCCCCAGGCAAAATACGACAGGTCGTTAGCACTATTGAAACGGGCCAAAGCGATGGGGCGCGGTATGCCCACAAAATCGGGTATTATGGTCGGCGCTGGCGAGACCTCTGACGAGGTGCGCCAGACGATTCGAGATATCGCAGATTGTAAAACCGATATTCTCACGATAGGCCAATATCTGCAACCGTCTGCCCGACACGTCCCTGTGGCGCGCTTTTACCATCCCGATGAATTTTTGAATCTCAAACAATTCGCGCTCACGCTGGGTTTTCAGCATGTCGAATCTGGCCCACTGGTGCGCAGTTCCTACCACGCTGCAGATCAAGTGGCTTGATAACGCTTGATTCCATTCTCTCAACTCTTTATACTGTTCCCAAATTCCAGCCGGGGAATTGTGGATAACACCTGGAGGATCGTCATGCGTTCCATAAAATGGTATGTTGCAATGGTTGCCACCTGTTTCTGGGCAACGGCATACGGGCAAGAGGATACGCCAGTATATCGGGATATGCCTTTGCACTCAAAGGGTGAGTTGCGCGTTTTTGCCGAAACTGCCGCATTTCGGGGGCCTCAAAATCTCACGCGCCTGGAAGTCTATACATTAATTGATGCGCGACAATTGCAGTTTGTACCAGAAGACGGCAAATACATTTCGCAAATTGACTTTGAGCTTTCTCTGCAAGATTCCGCGGGAAATCCCATAGTGCAAGAGTTGTGGACGCGAAATATTTCGGTGGCAAATATCCGAGAATTGAAACAGGATGGCGCGCTGGTGCGAGATATCATCGCACTTGATATCGCGCCGGCTCCCTACAAAATGACGCTGAAAACCGAAGATATTTACGGAGATATTTCAGGTACCTGTGAAGGGAATATGCGCGTGCGTCGTTTTGAGGGCACAGAGTTGGTCGTAAGCGATGTGGTATTCGCTTCGGAGTTAAAAAAAGCCGAATCTGCCGGACGTTTTGTCAAAAATGGATGGCGCGTCGTGCCAAATACCACGCGATTCTTCCGCGCGGGCAAGCCGATTCAGATCTACTTTGAGATTTACAATTTTAAGGTCATGCCCAACAATCCCAATGATTCATTTGTCCTGGGATACAGTCTGATCGACACCGCCGATGTCGTTGTCAAATCGTATCCGGCAAAGCGATTGATCAAGCCTGGCGAAAGTGTAGTAAAAACAGAGACCCTGGAAACAGAAGGATTATCGAGTGGCGCGTACGATTTGCAGGTCGAGTTATTTGACCGCGGCACGCGCGAACATCTTCGCCACAAACGCACAGTCTTTCTCCTTTCGGATGAAAACGAAAATCCACAATTGACAGAAGCACAACAGGAGCAATTGCGATATTTTCAAACCATTCATCACGTTGCATCTGAAAAAGATCTCTCTATTTACGAGTCTTTGCCAACACAGGCGTCGAAAATGAAATTTCTCCAGGCATTTTGGAAAAAATTGGACCCGACCCCGAACACACCCTTAAATGAACGGCTTCGGGACCATATCAATCGCATGAAATACTCCGATGATACGTTTACATCGCAGCCGGGCAAGCGGGGATCGGATACAGATCAAGGGCGCGTTTATGTCAAATACGGGCCACCCAGCGAGCGCGACTATACCACATCGGTAGCTATAGGAAAAGCCATAGATACCTGGACTTACGAAAAGTCGGGGCGATATATGTTTGTATTTTTTGATCGCCGGGGAACCGGCGTTTACGAATTGGTACATTCGACCATGTCGGGTGAAATCTACAATCCCGATTGGCAAAGAACAGCATTTTAAAGGATATTGATGGATCCTCGATTTACACTTGAAAAAGGCCTGGGCATTTTTACGGGCAATGAATTGATCGTCAAAGGTTGCCTTGAAGGCGGCATGGGGTTAATGACGGGATACCCCGGTTCGCCCGTGGCAGAAGTATTTGATGCAGCAGAGCGCATCCGCGAGTTGTTGGTGGAAAAAGGCGTAGTGGTGCAAATTGCCAACAACGAAGCCCTGGGAGCTGCGCGTCTCAATGGGGCGCAGATGGAATCCATTCGCGCCATCGCAGTGATGAAAAGCGTGGGCGCACACGTCGCTTCAGACGCGCTGGCACTGGGCAATATGGCCGGAACAGGCGAGGGCGCTGCTGCTGTTGCTGTATTTGGCGATGATACGTGGTCTGAGGGCACACAAGTGCCCGCTGATTCTCGCTTTATCGCCAAACATCTGTACATGCCCTTGTTCGAACCCAGCACCTTTCAAGAAATGAAAGACTGGATCAAAGTCGCCTTTGAGTTGTCGGAAAAAACCCGGCTTTATATTGCCTGCCTCGTGACATCCAATCAGGCAGATGGCGGGGGCACAGTCGAGGTACACGCAAACCAGTTTCCCGAAAGAACATTTAACCATCCCATCCGCCTGGATCCACAGACGATTTCTCCAGATGATCGAGTGATCATTCCGCCACATACTGTAATAAAAGAAAAGGAGGTCCTTGAGCAGCGTTTACCAAAGCTGCTCACCCTCGCAAAAGAATACGGGCTAAATCAGATTTTATATCGGCCAGACTCTGGCAAAAAGCGGATCGGCTTTGTCACCAGCAGTTTGGCCTATTGTTATTTGGAACACGCGCTCAATATGGTTGGATTGGGGGGCAGCATTCCCATTTTGAAATACGGTATTACCTATCCGATTGATTCGGAAATTTTGCGCGAATTTACAAATATTGTCGATGAGATTTACGTGGTAGAAGAAAAACGCGGTTTTCTGGAAGAACAAATTGCCGCTGCTTTGCAAAACATGTATCAGGCTGGCAAAACAAATGCGTTTCGGATATGGGGCAAACGCTTTCCCGATGGACGTGGTTTTCCCGACAGTTGTGGCCTGAATCCGAGCATCACACTCAATGTGCTGGCTCCAGTGTTGAAATCGCTCGACGATCCCACAATACCCGTAGATGCCGAGCGCATTGATGCCGTTGTCGCCTTGATGGCTCAGACAGAAACATTTGACCTGAACGCATCGGTTCGCACACCCTCGTTTTGTCCAGGCTGTCCGCACCGCGATTCTGCCAGTGTGCTGGACAAGATGATCGATGATTTT
This sequence comes from Candidatus Latescibacterota bacterium, assembly GCA_021295695.1. Lineage (GTDB taxonomy): Bacteria > Latescibacterota > UBA2968 > UBA2968 > UBA2968 > VXRD01. The sequence goes on along the minus strand of JAGWBW010000013.1, from coordinate 40,468 downwards.
CAAGATGGCAATTATATGCAGCGCAAGCACGGCACAGATCCGATGGATCTGATTTTTCACGGGGATATCGGATGTTATTCCCTGTTGAAATACGAGCCATTTAACCGGCTGATGCACAATTTATCGGGAATGGGACTCGGTGGTGGCACGGGTGCGGGTATCGATCCTTTTATCGACAACAAACAACTCGTGTTCATGGGCGACTCGACATTTTTCCACAGTGGGATGGCAGCGATTTCCGATTCGATTAAACACGGTCAAGATATTACCTATGTCATTTTAGACAATAAGACCACAGCGATGACGGGGCACCAGCCCACACCGGGAGTAGATATTGACCTGATGGGACGCCCGACCTTTGCCCAGGATATCGAACAGATCGTGAGCGGTTTGGGAGGCGGCACAAATGGCCCGGTGATGGTCGCCCGCATGAACCCGGCAAATCGGGAGGCGTATCGCGATGTCATGGAACGGGCACTTCTAAAAGACGGTGTCAAAATTGTCATTGCCGACAAAGAGTGTGGCATCACATATCACCGTCGCGTGCGCGCAGAGCAGATTCAGACCGTTCGAGAAAAGGGATTTCTCCAGGAAGAAACCCACATCAACATCACCCCAGAAGTCTGCGAATATTGTCTGGAATGCACACAGGCAACCGGATGCAGCGGCTTGACTGTAGAAGAAACCCTTCACGGTTCAAAGGTCGCGACCGATCTGTCTTTGTGCGTTGCAGATGAGGCGTGTACAAAAGTCGAAGTTGCCAATGGCGATAAAACATGTCCTTCTTTTGAACGCCTGACAATTCACCGATCGCGCGCGCCCGAGGTGCAAACCGAATCAATCGATCTATCTAATATTCCCGAACCCAAATCCCGCGACTTTGATACGGCGTGGTACGCGTATGTGGCCGGCGTAGGCGGCATGGGCGTTAATACCATTTCTGCGATTATTGCCGTTGCAGGCGCGAAACAGGGATATACCGTGCGATTTACAAATAAAAAAGGACTGGCTATTCGCAACGGCGGCGTGTACTCACACATCAGTTTTACCAAAGATGAGCGGGTGATTTCGCAATTGACGCCCTATGGACATGCCGACTTGCTGTTGGGATTGGATATTCTGGAGGCTGTGCGCGGGTTAGACCCAAATGGAACCGGCCGCGTGGGCAGCCCACAGCGCACCACAGCCGTTGTGGAAACCGGCAAGCGCGAAACCATTTTGTCGATGATTGGGCGAGACGATTTTGATACAGATCATCTGGAGGATATGTTGCGGCGTTATACCAATGCCGACACGTATTTTGGGATGGACCTCGGTGAAATATCCGAAAGGTATTTGGGCAATAAAATCTATGCCAATAGCATCTTGCTGGGCGCGGCATTTCAACGGGGGGCATTGCCCCTAACACTGGAAAATATCCGGTGGGCAATGAAGCAAAATATCAAATCAAATGAACTCGAAGCCAATCTCAAAGCATTTGAGATGGGGCGCAAAGCCGCATTGGATCCCGATGCATTTCTCAAACCCAAACGCGTAACCACATACAGTGGGCTTATTGACGATAAAGCGGAAATTTTGGCAAAAACGCGGGGCAACAAATTGGCCGAGACCTATCGCACCTTCTCAGAGACAGTCGCCAACTGGTCACTTTCTGACGCGACAAAATTGCAATTTGCCTTGGGCGTTTACGATCTCATCCAATGGGGCGGCGTCGAATACGCACAGTCTTATGTCGTCCGTGTAAAAAGGTTTTACGACCGCGACAATATCCAATATCAGTATCGCGCAACCGACGCTGTGGTCCGATTTCTCGCCCGCGTGATGGCCTATAAAGACGAAATCTATGTTGCCCATCTATTGACGAGCGAAGAAAAATACCGCCACGATCGGGCGCGTTATAATGTCGATCCGAGTCGCGGGGATCGAGTCTCTTATAAACATCTGACGCGCCCGCATTTCACCGTGTTGGGACTGGACATCAAATTCGATATTCAAACCCGCGATTGGATGCTCAATCTCATGAAACGCGCGCGCTTTTTACGCAGGCTTCCGGCCTGGCATCGCGAAGAAAAAAACTATCGAGACTGGTATATCGATCTGGTAGATAATTTTGATTTTGACAATACAGAGCGATACGATACTTATGTAAAAGCGCTGCGTCTCCCCGATGACGTGCGGGGCTACCGCGAAGTGATCTGGCCCAAGATGGCCGCGGCCAAAAAGATGGCGAACTACTGGCTCAATGGCAAAGGAACACCCCCTAAACTCGACCGCAAGGTTCTCGATATCGAGCCTGTTATAGAAAAAGTTTAGCCGGCCGGCCAACCCCCAGCCTCTAACGCAAAACGAGATTTTCTTGAAACAAAGACTTTGATTGGTTATATTTCGCATTCGCAATTTTTTGAATAGAACGCATACTTTAAGGAGGACGTATTTTGAGCACCAATGACTGGAGAACACACAACGAATCGGGCAGCAAGCGCGTAGTCGTAACCAAAGAATTGCCCGGCGACCGCTGGCTTGAGATTCTCACGGCGGCTGATTGCCGCGTAGAGATTGGCACATCGACAGAAATTTTGAGCGTCGAAGAAATCAGAGACAAAATCGGTGATCAATGCGACGCGGTAATCGGACAGTTGACAGAAAAATGGGGCGAAGAACTCTTTTCCGCCCTCAAAAATGCGGGTGGCAAAGCCTATGCCAACTATGCCGTGGGATACAATAATGTGGATGTTGGCGTGGCAACAAAATACGGCATTCCAGTGGGCAATACACCGGGCGTATTGACCGAGACCACCGCGGAAATGGCCGTCTCCCTCACCTTTTCAGCAGCGCGTCGGGTAATCGAAGCCGATGCCTTTATGCGCGCCGAAAAATATCACGGCTGGTTGCCCACGCTTTATCTGGGCGAGTTGATGACCGGAAAGACTGTGGGTGTGGTTGGCGCTGGTCGCATCGGCTGTGCTTATGCCAAAATGATGTCCGAAGGGTTCAAGATGAACGTGGTTTATTTTGATCCGTATCCCAATGAATATATGGAAAATTATATCGCGGCTTATGGCGAGTTCTTAAAATCTCAAGGCGATGAAGCCGTAACATGTCGGCGTTTGGACTCGGTCGAAGACGTGTTGAGGGTTGCAGACGTAGTGAGCTTGCACCCACTGCTGGATGACACCACCTTCCATTTGATGAATACCGAGCGTCTTTCACTGATGAAGGACAATGCCATTCTCATCAACGCCAGCCGCGGTCCGGTCATCGACGAGGTCGCCCTGGTCGAACACTGCAAAACCCATCCCGATTTCAAAGTCGGCCTCGATGTGTTTGAAGACGAACCCCTGATGAAGCCCGGGCTTAAAGAGTTGCCCAATGTGGTCATTGTACCGCATATTGCATCGGCAACCATCTGGACCCGTTCGGGAATGGCCACTTTGGCGGCTTCAAATGTGGCTGGTGTCCTGAATGGATATGGCGCGTGGCAAGACCCGGATGATGTCTTGCCCTTCCTCGGCGACAACCCGCCACAGGCAGCCCCCAGTATTGTCAATGCAAGTGAAGCTGGACTTTCCGCTTATGCATGATAAACACTGGTATTAATCCAAAACGAGTCGGTTGCCCATGTGATCGACTCGTTTTTTTATTGAGTTTTTATATGGCTATCGGACGCAGCAGGCGATTTTCAATCGCGCCCATGATGGATTGTACAGATCGGCACGAACGGTATTTTTTGCGCCTGATCTCCAAACGGGTTTTGCTATACACCGAAATGGTTGCCACCGGCGCTATCATACACGGCGACCGCACGCGTTTATTGGGATTTGATCCGATTGAACATCCCATAGCACTACAAGTGGGCGGAAGTGATCCTGCCGACCTAGCACTATGCGCCCAGGTGGGCGAGGACTGGGGATATGATGAGATCAATCTAAATGTGGGCTGCCCGAGCGACCGCGTACAATCAGGGCTTTTTGGAGCGTGTTTGATGAAAGAACCCGAACGGGTGCGCGATTGTGTAGGCGCAATGCGCGACGCGGTGAATATTCCCGTAACCGTGAAAACGCGAATCGGCGTTGACGACCGCGATTCTTATGAGGAACTGGTACACTTTGTCCAGACCGTTGCCGAATCGGGATGCCGCATCTTTGCATTTCACGCCCGCAAAGCATGGCTTCAGGGTCTGAGTCCCAAAGAAAACAGAGAAGTCCCGCCATTGTCTTACGACATAGTCTATCGCATCAAACGCGATTTTCCAGATTTGGATATCGTGATCAATGGGGGGATTACATCGCTCGACGAAGTCGCCGGGCATTTGGCTCGTGTCGATGGTGTGATGGTCGGACGGGAAGCCTACTCAAACCCCTATTTTCTATCCGATGCCGACCATCGATTTTTCGGTGAGACGCGTCCAATACCATCTCGGCATGAAATTCTGCACGCATATCTGCCATACATATCCGATCAACTCGAACGCGGTACGCGATTGCACCATATAGCGCGACATCTCATAGGATTATTTGCCGGCCAGCCGGGGGCAAAAACCTGGCGGAGATATATCAGCGAAAACGCGTACAAAAAAGATGCGGGGATCGAAGTATTAGAGGCTGCGGGCGAACTGGTCGGTTCGCCCGATACGAGGCGCATTTACGCTTTGGCTTCGAGTTGATCCACCAGGCGAATGGAGTGGATAACATCTCGCAAGTCGTTGTGGGGCACTTCGTTGTTGTTGATGCAATCGACAAAATGCTGGTGCATCGTCAAGACACCCTCATAACTGGCGACATCTTCCTCTTCCCCCCCATCGATTTCCCACCCCCCCAGAGTACGCACCTGGTTATCTTCGTGAATCTCGATCTCCTGGGGAATTTTCATATAACACCCAATACCCACACCATGGAGTTCAGATCGGATCACGCGCCCACCAGAAGCGCGATTGCCCAAAATGACACCGGTTGCGTTATTCTCAAAGCGTATGAGAGCCGTATAATTATTATAGCTCTCCCCGCCAAATTTGTCCTGATAGGCGGTCACTTCCACGGGTTCACTCCCCGCCATATAGCGCGTGAGATCGACAATATGGCAGACATCATTCCACAGTGTAGAGGTAAATTCTTTGCCATCGCCACCGAGCATTTGCTTATTGAATGTCGTCACAATAGATGAGACGGGACCTTTTTCTGCCACGAGGCGCATGGCTTCGCGCGTGACCGCTGTATAGCGCCGCTGGAACCCAACCATAGCGAACACATTGTTGGACACAGCCGCCTCAAGCAATTGCTCGGTTTCTTCGAGATTGGCACCGGGTGGCTTTTCAATAAAAATGTGTTTGCCCGCATTCATACAATCAATAGCCGTCTGCAAAATCCATTTTTCATTCATAACGCAATAGATGACATCGAGATCGGCTTCGCCGAGCATCTTTCTGTGATCTGTATATACTTGCGGAAACTCGTATTTTTTCGCCACCTGATCCAGGCGTTCCTCATCGAGTTCACAAACCGCGCACATCTCGACATCTTGCTCCAGGCGATGAACATTTGGATAATGCGCGCCCTGACTGCGCCCCCCTGCTCCGATAAATCCGGCTTTTAACATGTGAATCCTCCAAAAGTAGTTGGTAAATAAGAGGTGTGATGTATTTATGCTTTCTGTGTCAAACAATGTCAAGTCGATTGTTGAGCGGATATAAGAGCACTTTGATATTTGGTCTGTTAGAGCTATAATTGTTTGGATTCCGAACAACACCTATTTTGATCCCAAAATTGTGATTCGCCGCTGGGAAGAAGAAAGCAGATAAATAACAACGGGAGGTTTACCATGAAAGCTGCTGTTTTGCGCGAAGCGCATCAGCCAATTAGTGTAGAAGATGTCGTAATTGCCGATCCAATCGGGCGCGAAGTCTTAATTCGCACCGCCGCCGCGGGAGTTTGCCACAGCGATGTCCATTATCAGCAAGGGCATTATACCTGCGAACTACCAGCCGTGCTCGGTCATGAGTCTGCGGGCATTGTAGAGGCAGTCGGCCCAGACGTAACCTATGTAAAACCCGGCGACCATGTAATCACCTGTCTATCGGTTTTTTGCGGACATTGTCGCTACTGCACCACCGGGCGTCCAAATCTATGTGAAGACAGAGAATCGACTCAGCGCAAAGAGACAGATAAACCGCGCCTGTCTCAAGATGGTCAAGCGTTCTTTCAGTTTGCAAACCTCGCCTCTTATGCAGAACAGTTGCTGGTACACGAAAATGCAGTGTGCAAAGTCCGAGAAGACATGCCGCTAGACAAAGCCGCCTTGATCGGATGTGGTGTGACAACCGGCGTTGGCGCCGCGCTCAACACCGCCAAAGTAGAACCGGGTAGCACAGTCGCCATCGTCGGATGTGGTGGCATTGGACTGAGTGCCGTTCAAGGTGCGCGAATAGGGGGCGCAGGGCGCATTATTGCGGTGGATACCGTTTCTTCCAAACTGCAACTGGCCCGAGAATTGGGCGCGACAGATCTGGTCAATGCCAACGATGGCGACCCCGTTGAACAAATTATGGATCTGACCGGCGGAAAGGGCGTATCCTACTCTTTTGAAGCCGTAGGACTAAAACAAACAGCGGAACAGTGTTTTTACATGCTCGAGGAAGGCGGCACCGCCACGATAATTGGCATGATTCCCGAAGGCGTTAAAATAGAGCTTACGGGAAAAAACTTTTTGCGCGAGCGCAAAATTCAGGGATCGAGCATGGGATCCAATCGTTTTCGCGTGGATATGCCGCGGTATGTGGATATGTATCTCATGGGCAATCTCAAGCTCGACGAAATGATTTCACACAATATTACCTTAAATGATATAGACAATGCGTTCAATGCCCTGATCTCAGGCGAAGTCGCGCGGCAGATCATCATATTTGACGTATAACCAAATGGATGCGCTATGGCTCTAAACACCGACCTAAACCGAATCCGCAGAGACGGCTGGACCGTAATAGAAGACGTGATCCCAGAAGATGAGGTAGATGCAATACGCGACCACGTATTGCATTCGACCGGGATACACGGTAGAGCGAAGGCCGCAGAACAGGGCATCGGACACGTGCCGGGATTTATACGCTATGACCAGTCCCTCGCGTCCTATCTCGCAGACGCAAGGCTGATGGCTATTCTCGAAGCACTTTTGGGCTCCTTTGTCAAAGTGTCTTATGTCTCAGCGACCATCAACCGCCCGGACAACCCGCGGGGCAGATGGCATGCAGACTGGCCGTTTAATCAGATCAACGCCGCGCATGTGCTTGCACCCTATCCAGATGCGGTAATGCATATCACAACCCTGTGGATGTTATCTCCCTTTACCCATGAGAATGGCGGCACATTGATTGTGCCGGGTAGCCACCGATGGTCGAATAATCCAACCGGAAATATAGATGTGGATCCGCTCGCGCCTTATTCAACCGAGATGCATGCAACGGGTCCAGCGGGAAGCGTTCTCGTGCTGGACAGTCGGATATGGCACGCAACCGCACCCAATCAATCCCAAAGGAATCGGGTATCCGTTGTCGTTCGCTATGCCCCCTGGTGGTTGAACACGCGCGTGTTAATGCCGGGGTCTGAAGAGCGCAAAATGATGGTGGATGAAACCGGCTTGACCGAAAACGACCAGGAACTGGTACCGCGCCGGGTTTACGAAGAATTGCCGGAAAACGCAAAACCCCTGTTCCGACACTGGATAAGCGACTGAAAGGAAGAAGGATGAGCACAGTCACCGAACAACATATCCAACAGTATCGAGAAGAAGGATACTGCCATGTGGAGGGATTGATCCCCGCTGAACTCATGGCAAACGCCTGGACGCGAGTGCGGGAAATAATAGATCATCCACCAGATTGGAAAAAGGGCAGATTTCAAGTTCTCAATCCCGAAATATACCGCGCCACATCAGGCGACCCAGTGCCCAAAGGCATCCAACGTCCGGGCCTGGAAGAAGAGGTATTTGCCACGGTCGCAGAACACAGCAATATGGCAAATGCAATGGCGGGAGTTTTGGGAGGCGATGTAGAACTCTTCACAGATCAGATAGGGGTTAAACACGGATGGATTGACACAGAGCAGGGTGGATGCAGTTATTTTCATCAGGATTCATGGTACTGGAAAATCGATCCGGAATTGGGCTGCAATTGCTGGATCCCCATGCAAGAAGTCGGAAAAGACACCATCGCATTATCGGTTATGCCGCGCAGCCATATCGGCTGGGAACTTGTACCACACGAATCTTATTACGACGACCCGCCGATGTTCAGAAAATCCCGTGTGACTTATGAACCCTTTAAGCGCCACCGCATCCCCCTGAATCAGATCGATTACTCCGATGAAGTCCTGGTCGAAATGAAATCGGGCGACGGCCTCTTCTTCTCAAATTATACCTGGCATCGGAGCGAGCCAAATCGCACGGGAAAAACAATGGCGTTTTACGCGATTGCATATCAATTGAAAGATCGCGCGTAAACCTCCTGCAGTGTAAGTTTGACCCACGAAGTTTGGTGTCTTATTTTCTGTTAGCAGTTAAAAGGGAAAGGAAAAAACATGGCGCGTGTTGGGCTGATCGGTGTTGGAGATATGGGCAGTGGGATGGCTATGAATATTTTGAAGAACGGACATGAGCTTGTCGTGTATGATCTACGCCCCGAACAATTAGAACCTTATGTCGAGCGGGGAGCTTATGCGGCCAAAAATGTAGGCGAAGTGGGCGAACGCGCGGACTTCGTGTTCGTCATGGTCATGAACGGCGACCAAATTAAGGCCATCTTGAACAATGGCTTGTTGGACAGCATGAAACCGGGATCGACATTTATCTGCACAGCAACCATATTGCGATTAGAATTAATCGAAATCGCGCAATATCTGAAAGAGAGAGAGATTCGCGTCATAGACGCCCCGGTAAGCGGTGGCGCACCCGGCGCAGCGGCTGGCACACTGACAATGATGGTCGCAGCACAGCGGGATGTTTTTGAGGACGCGACAGAAGTTCTCAACGCAGTCGGAGGAAATATCTACCACGTCGGCGAAGAGATCGGCGCCGGACAAACCGTGAAAGCGTGTCTGGCGGTTCTGACGGGCGTAACCTATGCGGGCATCTTCGAGACCCTATCACTGGGCGTAAAAGCCGGTGTAAAACCCGAGACCCTCTACGAAGTGTTCAGCACGAGTGTGGTCGGCAGCTTTTTGTTTCGAGACACAACGCAAAACATCATGGAACGAAATTTTTCGGGCCAAAGCCGCATTGGCACAATGTACAAAGACCTCGGAATTGCAAAAACACTGGGACGCGAATGTGGTGTACCCCTGTTCACACTCTCAGCGGCGGCAGAGTGGTTTCAGGCGGGTATCAGCGTAAACCCCGAAGAAGCGAACTGGGCGATTATCAAAATTTTTGAAGATATGCTGGGGATTGAAGTGAAAAGTGAGAAGTAAAAAGTGAGAAGTCAGTCCTCGTCTTTCTTCGTGTCCTTTGTGTCTTTGTGTGAATACCTCAATTGGAGCTTAATTGTGAAACTCGGTGTAATTACAGATGGAATCAGCAGAAATTTTGAACACGCGTTGAATGTCATGGCGGAATACGATCTGAAATATCCAGAACTTCAGTTTGTATGGGATCGGGAAGTGGGCGACCACGACGTCGATCAGGTAGCGCGCATAAAAGCACTACTCAATCAGCACGACATGGAAGTCTCATGCATCTCGCGACACATTTTTGGCGGCTTGCCCGTATTGCAGACCGAAATAGGAGACGCTGCATTTGAAGATCATGTATCGGGATTGCGGCGATGCATTGCCCTGGCAAAAACCCTCGGCACAAATATTGTCAGAATTATGGGTTATAAAAAAGAAATGATACTTTTTGGGTACAACGGCGCAGAGGATTGGATTGTAACGGCTGGTGCCTGGGATAAACTGGTAAAATTGATGGCCGTACCCGTTCAAATTGCCGAAGAAGAAGGCGTGACACTCGTCGTTGAAACGGGTAATAATGCCATGATTACATCGGGATTTCTGGCGCGAAAGTTGATCGACGAATTGGGCAGTTCCCACCTCAAACTTCTGTGGGATATTCCCAACACAATGTACTGTACGGATGTCCCCTATCCCGATGCCTACAATGAAATTCGCGATTATATCGGCCATATTCACATCAAAGACGCAAAAGCCGATATTGCGCGTGCGACCGTTGGATTCTATCCCCTGGGCGAAGGCGACGTGGGACCATATCTGGAACCCATTGCAAACGCACTCAAACGCGATGGGTATGCGGGCGCGATCTCTTACGAAAGCGTGTATCGTTCCGAAGGCGGCACTTTTGAAGACGGGTTCAGAGCGAGCGTTGCAAAATTTTTGGAAATTTTTGGTTGAGGAGGACCTCCATGGCTGATTCAATACGGTTGTTGAGCGATGAAGAGGTACAGCGATTTATCGTAGATGGATGTATGACAGTTCGCGCGGACTATCCATCCTCGTTCCACGCGAATATCTACGACCAGATAGAGACAGTCTTTCAACAAGAGGGCAATCCCGGCAATAACATCTTGCCCCGGATACCGCAAATCGGGCAGGTGTTTGAACATCCCAACGTAAAAGGGGCACTCACCAGCTTACTGGGACCGGGATACATTTTGAACCCCCATCGACACTGTCACCTGAATCCCCCGGGGCGAAACGGACAGCGATGGCATAAAGACTGTTATGTATATGACCACAATTTGCGGCACCCGAGATTTTACTGGATGCTCGCTTTTTATTTTCCGCAAGACACAACTGAGGATATGGGACCCTCGGGCGTATTGCCCGGCATGCAAATATACAAAACCATCAGCGATGTGGATCCCGCGCAAACACAAGAAAAAGCGCGCGCATTTTGCGGACCTGCGGGCACAGTAGCTCTAATCCACTTCGATTCCTGGCACCGCGCAACCGAAAATATCAGCAATAAAAATCGGTATATGTTGAAATTTCAATTTGCGCGCACACAAGAACCGCAAAAACCCACCTGGGATCACCAGAGTCGCGCGTGGTCGCCGGGCATTAACGACCAGCATCCAGCCATCTCACAAGACGTGTGGAACTGGATGTGCGGAAACACACAACAAGAACGCGACACGCGACAAGACAATCTGAAAAATTTGATTCAAATCTTAAAAGATGGAACGGAAAGTGAACGGTTAGACGCGGCGTATCAACTCGCTGAGTTTGGCGAAGAAGCCGTACCTGAACTCATCGCCGCAATGCGAAAAGAAACCCTCGCGACAATTGAGGAAACAGAAGCCAAAACACCGGACAATGCCCATGGAACAAATCCCACGAGCGGATGCGCGGCTCTGGCTCTCACATCCATAGGAGCACCCGCAGTCGCCGCCCTCACAGAAACACTATCAGACAATCACTGGTGGGTACGGGCGGTTGCTGCCAATATATTGGGCCGTATGGGATCAAACGCCATTGCATCTCAACCCGCTTTGAAAATCGCGATGAATGACCATCACTGGTGGGTGCGCCGCAATGCGATCGAAGCTCTGGGCGCAATCGGTGATTTTTCCCTAGAACTACTCTCAGATCTGACACAGGCACTTGGCGATGAAGACTATCGCGTGCGTCGCAATGCAGCCCTCACCCTCGCGAAATGTGGGGAATCGAGCGATATTGCGGTTGAAGCACTGGCACCAATGCTCGAAGACGAAAATCGCTACAACCGCTTTTATGCTGCTTATGTATTGCAGCAAATCGGCACACCTGCTGCGCGAGATATTTTGTTCCACACCCTATTCAATTCCCGCTGGTGCCCCATCACGACAAAAGACAATATGTACTGAATTCTCCTTACTCCCCTGCAAAAAAAGATGCGGAATTTTTATTTTTTATTACATTATGTATAAGTAAGTAAGTTCTTACTTGGGGCCAGATCCTTCAGCACGGGCGGGCACAGGGCACCGCCCCTACATACCTTTATTCCTATCTCCGTAGCGAAGCATTGAATAATAACCACCGATCACAGGCCCCCAACACTATCCAGGAGCAAAAATATGATCAGAGCGTGCTTGCTTGGGCTTATCTGTATAGCGATTTGCGCGCGGCCGGCTGAAAGTGAAGACACAGCCGGTATAATCAAAGAAATCACGGGCGATCTCGCTTATGTATCTGGACTCAACGGGGCGGCAACTCTGGGCAGTCAATTACAGATGGATAATGGGTCAACGCTTCAGGTCATCAAAAAACTCGACGACGTTCTCGTAGCTCGCGTAGTCGAAGAAAACGGCTCGCCAGTAAAGGTATCGGATCGCATTCGCGTTGTCACCACACAGACTTCTGGCGATGTACCGCGCGCTGTTTACGCCACTCGCGTGGATAAAGGTCCCAAAATGGACGGGCGTTTGGACGACCCTGCGTGGCAAAATGCAAAACCCATTGAGGGATTTGTCCAGCGCGATCCGGGCTACTGGGTACCGAGCACCGAACGCACAACAGCCCGTATTGTTTACGACCGGGCAAAAATCTATTTCGGATTTGAATGTTTTGATTCTGAGCCGCACAAAATCGTGGCAAATAATATGCGGCGCGATTCGCAATTGTGGGGCGATGACAATGTGCAAATTCTTCTGGACACTTATAATGACCGTCAAACCGGCGCATTCTTTTTCGTCAACTCCCTGGGCGCAAAACGCGATCTGATCCTATCGCGGGAAGGCCGCACCTACAACGAAGATTGGGATTGCATCTGGGAAGCCAAAGGACACCGGCACGACAAAGGGTGGTCGGTTGAGGTAGCAATTCCATTCGATCAACTGCGATTTAAGGACGAAGAAGATGCGGTATGGGGTATCAACCTCGCGCGCTTTATTGCCCGCAAAACCGAATCGACAGCATTGATGGTGGGGCAAAGATCAACGTCTCCAACGCAGCGCTATCGAACAACAGACCTCGCAGAACTCAGGGGACTAAAATCCTTAAAGACCCGCCGTGTATTTCAGATCAAACCCTATGTATTGCCCGGCGCGCTAAAAGATTTGCGTGCGGAGGACCCATCTGCACAAAGTACTTTTGAATCCGGTGTAGATGTGCGGTATGGCCTCACACCCAATATGGTGCTGGACCTGTCTTATAATACAGATTTTGCCCAGGTTGAAGGAGACCAGGAGGAAGTGAACCTGACGCAATTCTCGCAATTCTTTCCCGAAAAGCGCGAATTTTTTCTGGAGGGATCCAGTCTCTTTGATTTTGGCGAAGCCGCCACGAGACGCGGAGGAGACAGCCGCCCGCCCACGATTTTGTTCTACAGCCGCCGGATCGGCCTGGAATCGGGGGAACCCGTACCCATTCTTTTGGGTAGCAAACTGGCGGGCAAAGCCGGCAAAACGAGTATTGGCGCATTGAATGTATTGACGGATTCCAAAACGCTTCAGGACGATACATTTGTCCAGCGCAGCAATTTTTCGGTGTTGCGCTTGAAACACGACGTGCTGGCGCGATCAAATATCGGTGCGATTGTCGTGAACAAACAAACCCCTGTTCCGGGTGCAGGTTGGGACCAGTACAACCGCGCTGCCGGGCTTGATTTCAGTTTTTCGCCGTCCAATGCCCTCAATTTTCAGGGATTTTACGCGCAAACCTGGGATTCTGCTGAAGGCGCGCAAACAGGGGCTGCGGGATTTTTAGAGGGTACTTATACGGGGGGTGTTTATTCCAGCACTATAAAATACGTCGATATTGGAGAGCATTTTCAACCCAAAGCCGGGTTTGTCAACCGCCGCGCTGGATTGAAGAGACTTCGGCGATACGAGGCGCGAGTCAGAGCGCGAATACCCGCCAACACGAATCTCATTCGCTATGTTTCCACGGGACCGAGATTTCGGCTCATTACAGACCCCAGTGACCCCCTGAACAAAGTCAAATTCTGGGATTTGCAGGTATCTACTTACACGCGATTCAATGCCGGAGACTGGTACCGAGTCGAATTTGCGCGGACGCACGACGTGGTTGAGCGCACATTCAAGCCATCTAAAAAACGACCAGATATAATAATCCCACACGGCACATACAATTTTACAAAATTCGGAACCGGTCCCTATCCGAGCCGCTCGCGGAAAGTCCGTCCCGAGTTCGACATTGAGATCGGCAACTATTACACGGGGAGGCGATATAAACTTTCACTCGAAAATACCTTCATGCCTTCTGGAAAACTTTCAATTGAGACCGACTATGAAGTCAACTGGCTGCGCTTGCCCCAGGGCAACTTCAATATTCAGGTATTGAGCAACCGCTTGATCTATTCATTTTCCACGGACTTTTATGTCAAACTATTCGCCCAGTGGAATAATGACCGCGAACAGGCCAGCGTAAACGTATTGCTGAATTACCGCTTCCGCCCCGGCAGTGATATTTATTTTGTCTATGACCAGGGCTTTGATGTGACTTACGATCATAACCTGGATAACCGGGATGTCCTGCGCGAATGGGGCGAAAGAAACCGAGCCGTTCTCGTGAAAGTCTCGTACATGCTGGGGATGTAACCCCTCTCCCATAGTACAAACTAAAAAGACCGGACAAAACGTCCGGTCTTTTTTATTTTACCCGCGCCCAATATAAGGCATCTTAGTCGCCATAATCGTCATAAACTGAACATTTGCATCTAACGGAAGACTCGCCATATTGAGCACGGCTTGCGCGACGCCCTTGACATCCATAGTAGGTTCTACCAGAGTAGATCCATTGGCTTGCGGAACGCCGTTTTTCATGCGCTCCGTCATATCGGTCGCTGCATTGCCAATATCGATTTGCCCGCATGCGATATCGTATTTGCGCCCATCGAGCGAAGCGGATTTGGTCAGACCAGACACCGCGTGTTTGGTCGCCGTATAAGGCGCAGAATTTGGACGGGGAACATGCGCCGATATCGATCCATTATTAATGATCCTCCCGCCCCGGGGCGTCTGGTCTTTCATAATTTTAAATGCCTCCTGAATACACAAAAAGACACCCGTTAAATTGGTATTGACCACGGTTTGCCATTGCTCAAAAGTCAAATCCTCGAGATTGATGCCCGGTGCGCCCACGCCCGCATTGTTGAAAACCACATCCAGGCGTCCAAATTTCTCTTTTGTCTGTGCAAAAAGATTTTCCACAGATGCCGGATCGCCGACATCTGTCGGCACAACCAGCGTCTTTGAATCATCTACACCCGCTTCACGAACCGTGGCTTTCAAGGGATCTTCGCGTCGTCCTGCCAGGGCAACTGAATATCCCGCATCCAAAAAGGCAAGCGTGGTATATTTTCCAATCCCGCTGCCCGCGCCAGTGACGATTGCAACTTTGCTACTCATAGTCAAATCTCCTGATAGATTGTGTAATTTATGTCTAACGCATGATAACACGCAAAACGCATAAGTCAAAAAATTTCTGTACAGCCGAACGCACGGGAATCTAAAACAATTTCTCGAGTTCGGGCATCATGGATTTTTAGTTGGCAAATCCATGATTATCATGTTACCATGCCTTATGCGATCAAGTAAGAACACTAAAATTTCAACAAAAGGAAGAAAACCATGCGTCTATTAATCCTTACACTCATACCCATCGGTCTGCTAACTCAGCCGCTTCAGTCCAGTGTTGAGTTACAATCAGGTAATCCAGACTTTGATGGAAGCGGCGTTGTCGATTTTACCGATTTTTTGCAGTTTGCCGGCAAGTTCGGGGCTCGTCAGGGCGATGAGAGATATGAAAGCCAATTCGACCTGGATGGCGACGGCGAGGTCGGATTTGGCGATTTTCTGATATTCGCCGGGAGCTTTGGCAAAGAAGCGCCTAAGCCTATGGGCAAAATTTACTGGACAGACTCCGGCACAGGTAACCCCACTCCCATGCAGGATGATAAAATCCAGAGCGCCAACCTCGACGGATCCAATGTTGAAACCCTCGTCACATACGAAAATTTCTTGCGACTTCCAATGGGCATGGATGCGGCGGGGGGCAAAATTTACTGGACGGACGCTACCAGAGATAGGATCCGGCGCGCCAATTTGGATGGCTCTAACGTAGAAGATGTCGTCCTCACCAGAACAATCGGCGGGCAATCACTCGGCGGCCCTGCCACCACTCCGCGCGACGTAGCTCTGGATTTGACAAGCGACCCCCCAAAGATGTATTGGGTAGATGCCGGCACGCTCAACCTTGAGGAAGGTAAAATCTGGCGAGCCAACCTCGATGGCTCCAGTCCCGAAGCCCTCGTTACCACCGGATTGGTTAATCCACAGAGCATCGCTCTGGATGTGGCCGGAGGCAAAATGTACTGGACAGACTCCGGCACAGGTGGCCCCAACGGACTGGAGGATGATAAAATCCAGCGTGCCAACCTCGACGGATCCAACGTTGAAACCCTTCTCACCTTCCAAAACCAATTGCGGGTTCCAAGGGGCATTGCTCTGGATGTAGCTGCGGGCAAAATGTACTGGACGGACATCGTCAGGGATAGAATCCGCCGTGCCAATCTCGATGGCACCGGACCAGAAGACCTCATCCTCACCAGAACAATCGCTGGGCAGTCACTCGCCGGATCAGCCACCACCCCACGCGATATTGCTCTGGACCTGACCAGCGACCCCCCAAAGATGTACTGGGTAGATGCTGGCACAGCCAACGTCAATGACGGTAAAATCTGGCGCGCCAACCTCGACGGATCCAATCCCGAAGCCCTCGTCACCTCCGGATTGGTTAATCCACAAGGCATCGCCCTGATACTCACGCCGTAAGCTATGAAAACCTCGGGTTCGTCCAG
>JAGWBW010000013.1:4885-23654 GCA_021295695.1 Candidatus Latescibacterota bacterium | reverse complement strand
CCCACAATACATCCGCATTTTTTGGGTCTTGTTTGTCCAGGCAAGACGCATTATCTTGTTGCTCTATCTTATTTTTGATAATCAATAGAAAGGACAAATAATGGCGATTCTGTTTGCTCGGACAGAAAATCTGGAACGATCATGGCCATTTGTGCCAGAGGCACTGATCACGCGGCTAAATGAAATAGATGAAGTGCGCGTGGTACAGGTGGAACGCGGCGTACCACTTGGAGAATTGACGGATTTGTCGCATGTATCTGCCATCGCACTATTCGGCGGACAGTTGACAGAAGCGTGCTTGATCCGCGCGCCCGAATTAAAAGCAGTGGGAGGAGTCCTGGATAATTGGGGCCATCGCTCTCTTCCAGTCGATGGCATGTTTGAACGCGACATCCCCATCATTGATGGCACGCGCGCGTGGGCGGCATCTGTCGCAGAAATCACACTCGCCCTGACATTAAACGCCCTGCGCATGATACCGCAATGGCACAAGCGCATGGCATCGGGAGAACGCCTGTGGAATTTTGAATACGTACAATTTTGTGACAATCCAGATTTCGTCAACGGCACATTGGGAACCAAAACGGTCGGCGTCATGGGACTGGGACAAATCGGCGGACGGATGGCATCGTGGTGCAACGCACTCGGCTCGCGCGTACTCGGCTACGATCCATTTATTTCAAAATCGCGACTGGATGAACTCGGCGTAGAAGGCGTGGAAATGGACACCCTCGTAGATGAATGCGAGATAGTCGTCGTCACCATACCGCCAACACCATCGGCAACAAAAATCCTATCGCGGGAACGCATTTATCGGTTGCGCAAAGGCAGCCTGGTCGTAATAACCACCCGCGCACATGCCGTCGATATGGACGCATTGCGGGAACGCATTATCGCCAACGAACTCGCCGGTGCATTTGACGTATATGACAACGAACCAGTACCTACAGACGATCTATTGCGCAATAGGGTCAATGTCGTCCACACCCCCCACATAGCCGGACGCACGCGAGATGCGAACTTACAGGTCGCCGAAGTAATCGGCGATGATTTTGAGCGGATCTTAAATGCCGAATCTCCCCAGGCTCGGCTCTCCAGAGAAGCGATAGACGTGCGAGGATCGCGCACGGACTTGCCAGCGATGCAATCATAAGTAATTGGTTACAGAATCTCCAGACCCGTTCACTAACCAATTGTACACTATTCTGCCGATTCGTCGATTCGTCGATTCGCGCATTTTGAAACCCCTTACAGGAGGAAACATGAAACTCGGACTCAACTCTGTTCTTTTTGGCGCGTGGGACATGGAAACCGCTTTTAAGTACACGGCCATGGCCGGATACGACGGCATAGAAGTCGCGGCAATTGGCGGCATGAGCCAGCACCTCGTCCTCGACAACTGGCGCGAAACAGCTCAAGAAGCCAGGCGTCTGGGACGTGAATACGGCCTCGAACTCCTCGCCATGGAACAACCCAGGCAAGATCCCAACATGATGGAAAAAGCATTTCAAGCGGCAAACGAAGCCGGTATCCCCGTCGTAAATTGCGGTCCCGGCGGAAAATCAGATGACGAAGAAACTTTCCAACAAAGCATCGACTCCCTCGGCAACCTCGCCGACAGAGCCGAAACATACGGCGTAACCCTCTGTGTCAAAGCCCATGTGGGGGCAGCCATCTACAACACCCCGACCACCCTGCGGGCGATGGAAGCCATCTCATCCCCCGCCTTTGGCATTGACATGGACCCCTCGCACATTCACCGCGCAAACGAAAATCCAGTCGAAGCCATCGCAGCCGTCATCTCGCGCGTCAAACACGTCCACATCCGCGACTGCAAAGGACGCGAGCGCGGACCAGGCGACCCCGAAAACCAGGCCAATGGCCGCGGCGACATCGACCTCGTTGGTTATATCCGCGTCCTGCACGAAAACGGTTATGACGGACCCGTCAACCTCGAAGTCATCGGCACCAAAGCACAGGGACACAGCCTGGAACAATGTTGCATCATCGGTGCGGAAACCCGCGGACACATGCAGGCATCCTTGCAAGCGTGCGGCGCGCGATAATCTGGACGAATCAGACTAATCTTACCATCCAACATAGAAAGACCTCTCACCATGCCCGATAAACCCAATATCCTCTGGATCTACGGCGAAGACCTCTATCCCGACCTCGCCTGCTATGGCACGCCAGCCGTGCAAACACCCAACATCGACAAATTCGCTTCGGAAGGCACACTATTCACAAATGCATTTGTCACCTGCCCGGTGTGTTCCCCAAGCAGATCGGCCATCATCACCGGCCGCTATCAAACCAGCTTTGGCGCGCACAACCACCGCAGCAAACGCGACACCCCATTACCCGAACACATTCGCCTCATCACCGACTATTTCCGCGATGCGGGATATTACACCTGCAACAGCCCGGGACCGCCCTTTGACAAATCCGGCAAAACCGACTTCAACTTCCAGCGCAACGGTGTCTTTGACGGCATCGACTGGACCCAACGCGCCGAGGGCCAACCCTTTTACGCCCAGAATAACATCACAGACACCCATCGCAACTTCACCCCCGACCCACAAAACCCCGTCGATCCCGACGCCGTAGAGATCCCGCCTTATTATCCCGATCATCCCCTCATCAGAAAAGATTGGGCCATGTATCTCGAAAGCGCTCAGGTCTTCGACCGCAAAGTCGGGCAGGTGCTCCAGCGCCTCGAAGACGAAGGCATAGCCGACAACACCATCGTCTTCCTCATCGCCGATCACGGACGCGCGCATATCCGCGACAAACAATTCCTGTACGACGGCGGCATTCGCATACCCTGCATTGTGCGCTGGCCCGGACACATTGACGCAGGCGTCGTAAGCGACGAACTCGTCAGCGGCATAGACCTTGCCCTCACCTCGCTCTCGCTCGCGGGTTTAGACATCCCCTCGGAAATGGAGGGCAACATCTTCCTCGGTCCCGATGCAAAATCCCGCACCGAAATCTTCTCTGCACGCGACCGATGTGACGGCACAGTAGATCGCCTCCGCTGCGTGCGCACCAAAAACTACAAATACATACGCAACTACCACCCCGACCGCCCCTACATGCAATTCAATCGCTACAAATACCAGCAATACCCCCTCTGGACACTCCTGCCCCTGCTCGGCAAAGAAGGCAAACTCACCGAAGCACAGGCAAAATTCCTCGCACCCTATCGCCCTTACGAAGAACTCTACGACCTGCAAGCAGACCCCCACGAAGTTGAAAATCTCGCAGAGTCACCAGACCATCAGAACGTACTCAACGACCTTAGCGCACGTCTCGACAACTGGATCGAAACGTACGGCGACCAGGGCGAAATCCCCGAAGATCCAGAGATCATCGCAGCACAAGCAGAAGACATGTACGACAAACATCAAAGCGCAACAGACAGCCAACTATCGCCCGAAGAATACATAAAAACATGGGAACAGAAATTGCTTGGATGATCCGCAGATGACGCAGATGAACGCAGATGAAAGGCGAAAATCTGGGCTTGTCTCCCCTCTTGCGCCTCGCGCCTTTTCATCCTGATCATCCTTTTATCCTGAATATCCTGATTCTGACAGTGATTGCTTATGTTTTCTTCCCCACAAGAATCCGTCATCCGGCGCATGACCCGCCTATCCCTTGAACACAATGCCATAAACCTCTCGCAAGGGATCACAGACGAACCCGTACTCTACGATCTCGCCTGGGCGGGCATCGCCGCCATACTGGGTGGCTCAGATGAAGGTGCCGAGCACTTGCACACGCTCACCCTTAGCGCTCTCCTCTCGCGCAACCAGGGGAACGATAACCGCTCTCTCAAAGACCTCTGCGCCATCCTCCAACCCGAGCACGACCGCTACAACCAGTACTCCTTCCCCTACGGATTGCCCGAACTTCGGGAAGCCATTGCAGACTACACCTGGCGATTCTACGCCTTTCGCCCCAACCCCGAAACACAAATCACCGTCACCGCAGGCGCGACCGAAGGACTATCCTCAACACTTCGCGCTCTGTGCAATTCCGGCGACAGCGTCATCGTCTTACAACCCTTTCACGAAATGTATCCCAACCAGGCCAGCCTTTTTGGGCTGCATTGCGAATACGTCACCCTGCGCGAAAAAAGCGATGGCTGGGCAATCGACAAAGACGAATGGGCTACCGCGGCAAAACGCGCGCGCGCACTCATCCTCAACACGCCACACAATCCCACGGGCAAAGTCTTCTCCGAAGCAGAACTCGCCTTCATCGCAGACCTCTGCTGCAAACACGACCTATTTTTAATCACAGACGAAATCTACGAACACATCCTCTACGGCGATTGCGTCCACATCTGCCCAGCAACACTCGCCGGCATGGCCGAGCGCACCATAGTCATCAACGCCATCACCAAAACCGCCAACGCCAGCGGCTGGCGCGTCGGCTGGGTCATATCGCCCGAACAACATACCCCGCGGATTCGCGCCATACACGACACCCTCGTCGTCCAAGCCCCCACCCCATTGCAAAAAGGCGCCGAGCACCTGTTGCGGTTGCCCGACGCCATCTTCAAAAATATTCACAGACCATTCTTACAAAAACGCAATTTACTCCTCAACGCACTCCAATCCATCGGATTCAAAACCACCCCACCCGACGGCTCCTACTACCTCTTTGCCGATTACCGCTCTGTCCCCACCCTATGCGACATGAACGCAACTGATGCCGCCCTGTACATGACCCGGGAAATCGGTGTCACCCCCGTACCCGGCGACAACTTCTACGCAACGGGCAACGACGGCGACCGGTACTTGCGATTTGCCTTCTGCCGCACCCTCGACAGCTTGAACGAAGCAGCAAAACGGATAAAAAAACTGAAAAGGTAAGACGTAAGGAGTGCTTTTAACCTCTCACGCCTCACAAAGCATCTTAAACAACGCATCTGCAATAATAAAATGCCCTGTCCGATTGGGATGCACAGGCTCTGGACAAAAAGTTTCTGAACCTCTATATTTTAAATGCTCTTGAAAAAGATCGTGCAACCGCAACAGCTTTGTCCCATACTTTTCGCTCATCTTCTCCACAATACCGATATACTCCGGAATCAACGCCATCACCTCGCTCTGGAACGTCTGTCCAGATGTATCCGTCGAAATATAAAAAGGTGTAATCAGCACAACTGGACACCCAATCTCCCGTTGCGTCGTATCCAGAATAGCATCGTACAACGCTTCAAATCGCGCGGGCGGAACCGCATCTTCTGCCTGTCGCAAAAGGCTGTGCAAATCATTGATCCCGATCTTAATCGACAATTTATCCGGCGCGTGGTCAATCACATCTTCTCGCCAGCGCTCGTGCAAATGCGTCACGCGATTACCGCCTATTCCTCTATTGATATACACAATATTTCGCTCGGGAAACTGCGCCGTCACAATCTCTGTAAACGCCCGCACATACCCACTGCCCAGCGGAGCCTCAGCCGCCCGCCGGCCACAATCTGTAATACTATCGCCAATAAACAACATCGTCTCGCCATCTTGAACCCAAAAATCGGACATTCTATTCTCCTTATCCTATGAAATACCTATTCATCTACATCCTCATCACAATCTGCCTCGCAATGCGTGGAATCGCCCTTGCCGAACCCGTGACTGTATATGCTGCGGCCAGCTTGACGAGTGCTTTGCAAGACCTCTCCAAAACCGCAGAAAAACAGGGCATACCGTTGCGAATGTCTTTTGCCGGGTCTTCAATCCTCGCCAAACAAATAGCTCAGGGCGCACCTGCGGACATATATTTATCGGCAAATATAAAATGGATGGATTTTTTAGCGAGAGAAAAATTGCTCGAACCCGACACCCGAATCAACCTCCTGGGCAACGCCCTCGTAATCATCTCCCCCAAAAATGAAAAATTCAAAGTCGAACCACACGCGGACTTTGACTTCCCCAGCGCATTCGAAGGACAATTAGCCCTGGGCGACCCATCTCATGTGCCTGCGGGTATCTACGCCGTAGAAGCCCTGAAAAAATTGGGCTGGTGGACCTTGCTCAAAAACCGCATCGCCCCGGCAATGGACGTGCGCGGCGCACTCACGCTGGTCGCCCGCGGAGAATGTGCAGCCGGCATTGTCTATGCCACAGATGCGATCATCAGCGATGGCGTCGCGGTAATCGCCACACTCCCCGATTCCCTATTGCACACGCCCATTGTCTATCCAATCGCCATCGTAAAAGGACGACACACCCCAACAGTCGAAGCCGCCATGCAATTCTTTCAATCAGACACAGCGGCTGTGGTCTTTCAGCGATATGGATTCCGCGTGTTGGTCTCAGGACCTCAGAAAATAGGGCCCTGAATCAAAAATTAAACGTAAGCGCGAAATACAAAAAAGAGACCTAAAAATAGGCATGGACACCCCCGCCCGCATAAACACCGGCAAGCCCCTTAGATTGAGATCCGGTTTTTTCCCTACCAAACCCCTGACCGATTTCCACGTTCAAACCGAGAGGAATACCCCCAAGCGAAAACACAATCTCACCTCCAAAACTGAGTCCAGCCCCCAGCGTCGTAGTTTTGACAGTCTCCTGGCGGAAATCCTCCTCTTTTTTTTCTTGCCAGCCGCCTTCAAGAGTAAAATGAAGCCGAGCTACATTCCACCGGCTTTGATGCTCGAATATCGCATACGAAACGCCAGCACCTAACATATGGTCACTATACTGACCATTGAGAATAAAACGTCCAACGGTTTGAAGATATACGGGTGCCAATCCGTTATAGCGAAAACTAATGCCACCAAATGTGGGTGTCGCTCCCTGAAGTCCAATACCATAACTTTTGGTGAGATCAGCCTTTTTCGCCTGAGCTGAAAAACTGAAGGTTATAATCGAAAAGACACAGACCAGGTAAGAAATCGAGCGTGTCATTATTTCTCCTTTTTTAAATATTCGTTATCTCCACCTGCTGAAGACTATCATTTTTCGGCATTGCATCAGCCCGCTTGCCCCGCGGCCCGATCAGCAGCAGCGTTAGACCCACCTGCATCCAGAAAAGCCTTCGAATTCGCCGAACAATGCCCACAGCCAAACCCATCTTTGGATCCAAACCCATCAAATGAAACAGAAACACATGCCCACCTTCAAAAACACCCATCCCGAGCGGAACAAAAAAGAACGCCGCGTTAATTACGATCATCAGCGCGTGGAACAGATATACCCAAACAAACGGCATCGGTTCGCCGAGCACATAAAGAATCACATAGATCTCCAGCGTCCCCATGCTCCAGCCCAACAGATGTAAGCCCAACAACCCCACCAAACGCCATCTATTCAACCGATAAAACTGCGCCAAATTCTCATCAATCTCCACTGCGCGATCGCGGAACCGCTCCAAAAACGTAAGCCGCAACCACAGCATCAAATTCAAAAACCGCGCAAAAGGACTCCGACGCTGCCTGAAAACAGTCCAAACAACCCCCAGAACAGACAACGCCAGAACGGCGATCAGAGCGCCTCGCACCTCAGCCGACCACGAAAACCGCTGCAAACCCAGCACAACACCACCTATCACAAAAATTACCCCACCGATCATCTCGCTCGTCTTATTGACCACCAGCGATGACACCCCGCGGGAAACGCACATCTTATCTCTCAGCACAATCGCCTTGCCAACCTCCTTGCCAACCTGCGATGCCGGCGCCACATTGCCCACAGCCTCGCCAGCCAGCTGCACCCACAGCAACTGCCTCAAACGCGGCCTCTTCTCCCCGCGATCAAAGCATGCCCGCCATATCCACGCCTGATGAACAAATACCACCAGCGACAGGCCAATCACCGGCACATAGCCCCAGCCCATCATCAAAACATGTTGCCACACCTCTGGGGTACTGAGCTGGTACAAAAGCACACCCAGGCCAGCAAACCCTATCAGACAAAGTACAATATGCGTTCCCTGTTTCATGTCAATCTCCTGAATAGACGAATATACGAATCTACGCACAGGCGTAGCCTACAACGGAGCGAAGCGAGTAATCCCCCCAGCCCCTCTCCGACATGGGGGGGAACCCAACCACTACCTTATACAACAACCCGTTTAGCAGCCGTAACAACCGGAATCGCCCGAATAACACAAAGCGCAACCGTCAAATACGTCGCCATTACAGCGACCACCTCAAGCCCCGATAAAAACGCAGGCGTCAAACCCGACATCTCCTGCGCCGCATTCAGGCTGAACAACAGCACAAACGCGACCACCTTAGAGGTCCCGTACGTCGCCCGGCTCACGCGCGAAGCAACCAGCGCGAACCCAAGCCGCGACTTCATCATCGTTGACTCGCCAAACGCCGTGAACCCTTTGGTCAGGGCACAACTGCGAATCGCATCCGTCACAAACCCCCTGCTAAGCACCACAAACGGCACCCACAGCGGAATGACATGCAACCACGCAAACACCACCCACCACACATTCTCCGCAATCCGATCCCCCACAATATCCAGCACCCCCCCGACCTTGCTCTCGCATCCCAACCGCCGCGCGAGATACCCATCCAGCCAATCCATCACCAGCGCGACAAAAGCGAGCGGCACCGCAACCCAGGCCAGCATCGCATCTCCAGACACAGCAAAAGCCGTCGCCAGAAACAGCAGAACCACTCTGCCCGCGGTAATTAAATTGGCAACCTGACCTGGAAACGCAGTCGCAAACGTCGATGTAAGCGTTGACATCTCAGCCTCCTTCACAAAAGTTCACATCTCAAACTACTCGGTCACAACACGTCATATGCAAATCCCGTGCCAAAACCATTTTACCCTGAAAAAAGGCCATTTTTCCTGTTATCCACCCCAAAAATCGCCCGATCAGTGCAAACTAAATATTGCACCTGCAAACTGGGTATTGCACAGCAGGCACAAAAAAATCCGGAGACACAATGTGTATCTCCGGACTCGTCAAACGGATTGTAAATTTTATTACCGGTAAATCCCGGGATCGATCCCGTGCTCCTTCAACTTCTGTTGCAGCGCCTGCCGTTTCATACCAATAGCCGGTGCTGTGCGACTGATATTGCCCTTGTAGTATTCCAAAGCGGATCGAATAAACGCAACCTCAAAAGACTGCACAACCTCCTGCTTTGCATCTTGAAAAAACACCCCATCCCGCCAAACAGACTCTGCACTATCCACAGACTCAACGCCCCGAACCGCCTGGGGAAGCAAATCGCGACTCAACTCGGACCCATCTGAAAAAATAACCGCCCGCTCGACCGCGTGCATCAACTCCCGTATATTGCCCGGCCATGCATACACCATCAGCATCTTCATCACATCCGGCGGCACATCCGTCATCGCCTTGCCGTGCTGATCATTAAAACGCGCCAAAAAATGCTGCACAAGCAACGGAATATCCTCGCGCCGATCCCGCAACGGCGGCAAAAAAATATCCACCACCTTCAAGCGATAAAAGAGATCCTCCCGAAACCGACCTTCTGCAATCTCCACCGGCAAATCCTTATTCGTCGCGCTGATAATCCGAACATCCACCGTCACCGTCTCCGAACCGCCCAACCGCTCAAACTGTTTCTCTTCTAGCACGCGCAACAACTTCGCCTGCGTCTCGATATGCATATCGCCAATCTCATCCAAAAACAGCGCCCCCCCATCCGCAAGCTCAAACTTGCCCTGCCGCCGCGCAGTCGCCCCGGTAAACGCACCCCTCTCATGCCCAAACAACTCGCTCTCGATCAACTCCGTCGGCAACGCCGCCGCATTCACCGCGACAAAAGGCCGCGCCTTTCGCCCGCTCTGCTCGTGAATCGCCCGCGCGACCAACTCCTTACCCGTACCACTCTCCCCACCAATCAGCACCCCGGCATCGGTCATCGCCACCTTGCCGATCAAATCATAAACCTTCTCCATCGCACGGCTACGACCAATCAGCAACCCGAACCCCGACTGCTGCCGAATCTCATTGCGAAGCGTCTCATTCTCCCGCCGCAACCGCACCGTCTCCAGAACATTCTCCACCAAACAGCGCAACTCATCCACATCGTAGGGCTTGCTCAAATAATCGTACGCCCCCGCCTTCATCGCCTCCACCGCAACCCGCTCCGACCCATACGCTGTAATCACAATAACCGGCAGCGCATCCCCCTGATCTGCCAATCGCTTCACCAGCGTCAACCCATCCATCTTTGGCATCTGGATATCGCAAATCAACAAATCGGGATTGCCCTGCGCCACAGCCGCCAGCGCCGCCTCACCATCCTCTGCCTCGGCTATCTCACACCCCAGCGCCGCAAGTGCCCGCTTCAACCCATACCGCGCCGCAGGATCATCATCCACAATCAAAATTTTACACTGCATCATCCCCCCCGGGAAGTTGAACCGCAAACACCGCCCCTGCCCCGTCTGCATTTGCCACCTCAATCGCACCTCCCATGCGCTCCACATCGCGCTTCACAATTGCAAGCCCCAACCCCGTGCCCGAAGCCTTTGTCGTAAAAAACGGCTCAAAAATACGAGCCTGATTCTCCGCTGAAATCCCCGGACCCGTATCCGACACCCGCACCTCCACACCCCCGTGCAATTGCCGCGCCTGTACCGTCAACCGCCGCTCTACCTGATCGCCTTCTATAGCCTGAATACCGTTCAAAATCAAATTAAAAAACACTTCCTTCATATCCTCTGGATCCCCCTTCACCGCGAGACCATCATCCACCTCAAAACAAATCTCCACATTCTGTCTCTCCGCCTCGTGGAACAAAATCAGTACCACATCTTCCAGCACAGCCTTCAGATCCAACACCTGAAACCCATCGCCCTGCTTGGGTTGGGCAAATCTGAGCAAGCGATCTACCACGCGATTCAGCCGATCAATCTCGCGCAACACCACAGACAAATCGCCCGCCTTTGTCTGATCACCTTGCAAATCCTCCCGCAGCACAGTCGTAATCGCCTTGATCGAACTCAGGGGATTCTTCACCTCATGCGCGATACTCGCCGAAAGCAACCCCAACGCCGAAAGCCGTTCCGCCTCGTACATCTGCCGCTCCAATTGCAACCGCCGCTCCACCAGACGCGTATTTTCAACCGCCAGTGCAATCTGATTGCAAAGCGTACCCAGCAAATCCCATTCTTCAGAAGAAAAAGACCCCCCGCGTTTCTTCTCACTCAGACACAACAAACCAACCGGCTTTTCCTCTTGCAACACCGGAATACACAGTTCAACCCCCTGCTGTGCAAGTATCGCAGTAAGTGTCGGATGGTGCAAATCGCCCACATCCAGCGGACGACGATGGGTCAACAGCCAACCGACCACCGCTTCAATCTGCGTCCCGTCCTCGTCTCCAAACGGTGCAACCGGCGGCTCAAACCCCGGCAAACCACTGCTTGCAATCACCTGCACCTGACTCACCCGCCCCTCCTCGTACTCGAACACCACCAGCGAAACAGCATGCACCTTCAATACAGTTCCAACCGCATCCACCACCGACTTCAACCGCCTCTCCAGCGCGTGCGGCACATTCAGCGTTTGACTCAGTGTACCCAGCAAATGCTGGTATTCGTATCTCGTCCTGAAAAACAGGCGATTGATTATCCCCTGCAACCGATTCTTAATCGGCTGAAACAGAAAAATCAGCAACGAAATCAAAATAGCCTCAACCACCTCCACCCTGAACCCACTGTCCAGACGCCCAAGCGCCTCTGCAACGCGCCGGATCACCAGCAAATAAACCGTCAACACAATACCCGTCAACGCAGAATAAAACAACGCGGGATTCACCACAATCTGAAAAAAGCTGTACCGATAAATAAAATAGCCCAGAATATACGCTGGCGCGATAGGCGAAAGAAAAAGCACCAACGCGAGCACCGGCCCCACAATAGCACTTTGGATCAACCCAAGCGGATAGGCAAAAACCGTCAAAACCGCGATAACAGTCAACGCGAAGGCCATCAACCGATAAAACACCTTATGCACCTCTGTCTCTGACCTCATCGCAAATCCCCGACAGAGATACGCAGAAAACAAAAGCATAGCGATGGCGTACAGACTAAAACTCACGCGCTTGATCGGCGCTTGAGACATGCCAATCAAAAAGATGATCACCCCCGGCACAAAAGTGATAGGCAGGAGATATCGCTTCAATCCGCGCGCCATCTTGTGTTCATCTGCAAAAGCCAGCACCGTTGCCAGCAGCGCAGAAGGCAAAAAATCCAGCCCAAAACGCGCCACATGCGCCGCATAATTCACTGCACCAGCATCCGGCGCCGCCTGCTCAATCAAAATGCGCAGCGCATCTCCAGTGTACCAAAGTGCCCCCGCTGAAATCAACAACAAAAGCGGAAGCGGCGTGCCCCTCCGCTTTATCGCCGAGACAAAAATGCCCCAGAGCAACCCGGCGGCAAGCGCCGCGCCGACCAGCCAGATTGTCTCGTATAACGATAGATCCATCAATACCCCTTCGCCAAATCCGCTCGGCTTTGCGCTTCGGCCTCTTCGGGATCGCGTCTCAACTCCCTCGTCAACAAATCGTGCAATTGCGCGATGCGATCTGCCTGCGCGGGATCATCTGCCAGATTGTTAAATTCCCCGGCATCCTCTTCCAAATTGTACAACTCGCGCTCTGGCCCGTGCACCTCGTCAAACCGCGTGTGATACACATATTTCCACGGCCCCTGCCGAATCATCGCTATGCCCGACGCAATATTGTGGGCATAGTATTCGCTCACCGCAATATCCCGCCAATCGCTATTCCCATCGTCCAGATAATTGAGCAATGACTCGCCATCCCAGTCATCCGAGCGCTCCGCCCCGCTGATCTCCGCTATGGTCTGCGCCAGATCTACCAATGAACATACACCCGTCCGCCGTTGCCCACCTGCCCAGCGTTTTGGAAAAGACACAATCAGCGGCGTCCGCGAAGCGTGTTCATACATATTATTCTTCCACCACAACCCGTGATCGCCCTTGTTCTCGCCGTGATCCGTACAGTAAATCACAATCGTATTATCCGCCACTTCGGAATCATTGAGCGCGGAAAGCAACTTGCCGATCTCATCGTCCAGCCAATTCACAAACCCCCAGTAAAGCTCGCGCCCCAACTTCGTCTGCTCGGGCGTCGCATTTGTCACCCCAAACCCGGCTCGCAAATGCTTGTAATTGGTCGGCAACGTCTCCAAAAACCCCTCGGGAATCTCGGGCATGGACACCTTATCTTTATAAGGCACGTAATACGCTTCTGGAATAGTCAACGGAAAATGCGGCGCCAGATAACCGGCCAGCAAAAAGAACGGCTTATCATCCGCCGAACGATTCTGCAAAAACGCACTGCACTCCGCCGTCACCTTGCGGTCCTTTTCCAAAATGGGC
Source organism: Candidatus Latescibacterota bacterium (assembly GCA_021295695.1). Classification (GTDB taxonomy): domain Bacteria; phylum Latescibacterota; class UBA2968; order UBA2968; family UBA2968; genus VXRD01. The sequence continues at coordinate 10,289 of JAGWBW010000013.1, read as the reverse complement.
GATGTATCACTCGTCTTAAAAGCCGCCACCCGTCCTTCCCAACCGAAACTCGATTCACTCAGATCATCGAACGCTCTCCGCCCGCCCTTCCCGCTCCTGTCCCCTTGATTCGCACCGGGATAAACATCGCGAAAACCATAGCGGTGCGTACCCGCAAAATGCATCTTGCCACCCAGCCAGCATTCATAGCCCACCGCATTCAGCGCGTGAGGCAGCGAGGGATAATCATCAGAAGGCAACTGACAATCATTGGTCCACACCCCACAGCGACTCACGTATTGCACCGCCGTAAAACTCGCACGCGCAGGCGCGCAAAGCGGTGAAGTCGTATAAGCCGCATCAAACACAATACCCTCTTCTGCCAGGCGGTCCATATGCGGCGTTTGCACAATAGAATCGCCATAACACCCCATCACTGCCGGGTCGTGTTCATCGGACATAATCACCAGAATATTTGGACGGTCAGACATAAAATCTCCTTTCGTTGGGTAAATATCTCACACAAAGACACGAAGACACAAAGAAAGACAAAAAGCGAGATGCAATGAATCTGCGACCTAAAGCAACTGATCCAACACCTGGGCGCGATTAATACTTGTACGCCAAAATTCTTCGGGCGTATCCTCACTCCACCTCGCCCAAATTAAAGCCAAAACCAGACCCCATTTGATAATTCGCTCGCGCGGGATATCCAACTCTTTGGCCATAACCTCCACGCGGCGAACATCGATTTCGCCCCGATCGCGCCCTTCACAGGATGCATCGGGATAATTCGCCAAAAAAGCACCGACCTCGTAACCCGGATCGCCAAAATAACCTTTGGGATCAATGACGAGATAGGGTTCGCGCTCTGAACTCAAGATATTCCAGTGATGCAAATCCCCGTGCAGAACAACCGTTTCTTTACTCGTACTCATCAACTCATCGTAAAGTGTTTCGGCGCGCACAACCCATTTTTCGGGTAGCGGCCCGGTGCCGCCATTGTATTTTTTACGCAACTTATCAAAGCCATCTATTTCATAATCCGTCGGTCGAAAAGTGTGAATTTTTGGAACGGGTCGCCAGAACTTTTCCATCAGGCGAGCGGCAATCCGCGTATTCTCCTCGTCATCCGGGCAAACACCCAGAGGAACCCCTGGCCGGACGCGCTCAAGCATCAGCACGCCCAACGCCTTGTCAAAATCGAGCAACTTGACCGTACCATTACCATTGCAAAGTTGTAGCGCGTGGCACTCTTGCTGCCAGATTTCCGCCAGTTGCACCGGCGAGCCAATTTTCAGAATAACCTCTGTCCCCTTCGCATCCCTCGCCGGCGCGATATAGCTATAGGACATTTCGGCATAGTCTTCTGTCATAGGATCTTCAATGCGAAGATCCCACCGCTTTGCACACGCAGCGACAATATTTGGCAGTTGTTCGATCCATTCAGCCCATTTTGGGTTGGACGATAGAGTTTCTGGAATGTACATAGAATTCCCACTTTATAGATATTGGACAAACAAAGATATACAGGATGGGTGGGGATGAGAGGATAAATAGGATGGCGAGGCTCAGGAGGTGTGGGTAGTATCCTGAATAATGGTGACTTTATTATCCCTGTACAACTGAACTTCTATTAAAATTGTACACCGATCCGACAGAAGAATTTTACCCATGCTGATCCAGACAGGAGACGGATGGTTCAAGCCAAGAAGATGGCCTGTATATTCAGAACCGGTCATGTTCTTCTGGTTCAATGTGAGGAACGGCCTTTAAGACTTTTTCAAAACCCCCACGTTTACCTTGTTTCGCCTCTTGAGTCAGATAGTCCTCTGGAAGTAATGCAGCTATCTTTTCAGCAGCAGCGGTCACCATAAACTGATTAAATGATAAACCTTCTGCTTTGGCCAGTTCTTCAATTTTGTCATGCAGTGAATTTGGCAAGTGAATAGTGAACGCACCCATCGTGCTTAATCCTCAATAAGATGTAGAAAGTTCTGCGGGCTGACAGGCGTAATACCGAATTGTTCCTCGATACCACGGTCAGAAAAATGACGCAGATTGTGAGTGACAATATAACGGCTTTGAGAAGCTATGGCTGCTTCTAATACCATATCATCTTCTGGATCGCCAAGCCTGGGACGCCACAGAAAGAACACTTTTTGTTGATGTGCAATGCTGCACAGATAACGAAGAAAGTTGAAAATGTCGTTCCGATTACTCGCACCAGTCATGTTTTCTGGACGTGTAAGAACAGCCTGATATTCCAAATACAAAGGGACAGTCAGTGCGATCTGAAAATGCTCGGAAGGCAATTGAGATACAATCTTATATGAAGCTCCCATGTCTGATCGCAGTGCAGAAACAAGCACATTGGTATCCAAAATAATTCGCATAGAAGAGTGCCTGACCATTCTCTTTTGTTTTTAAAATATCAAAATTTCAAACTTATACAAGCCCAAATACCCTTCATCCCTGTCTCGACGAGACGTAAAACCGCGTTTGATCTCGGTGGCCGATCTCGTCAATTACTTCGAGCGTGTGTTGGCCCGTCGGCAAGGCCACAGATTTGACATGCCGCGTATTCGTCTCCCCCAGATAGCGATGGTTGAGATACCAGTACAACGTGCGGTTTTTATCGCGATGTGTCACCCGCAACACGACATTTTGCACGGCACCGTCAAAGTCTCGGGGCAAATAAAGACGCGCATTCCGCGTTGGATACACAATATGCACAGGTGCGCGATCCGCTTGCGCCGTACAATCCGCGCGATGCGGTGGCAAATCCCCCGCGCTCTGCCCCCGTTGCCGCAAGTGGTGAACAACATCTGGCGGATACACCAGACGCGCAACGCGACGGTGTTCACCCGGTTGCCAACAAAGAGAGCATACCCGCTGTGTACTATCGGCATTCACCGTTATACCCCGGTGATACGGACAAATTCGCAAAAGTACGCGAGGTGCTTCCACAGAAACCCGCTCTGGACAATGCGGCGCAGCGCGATACCCCGTATCTGCACAGACATCGCGCCGGATCAAATCGGCCTGAGGCGACGCAAACCACCGTTGATCGGGATCGTGGGGCAAGCTGTTAAACAAATCGAAAAACAAAGGCGCGGCACAGCGCGCGCCCGTGAGTTCAGACACCCCTTCACCCGCGAAATTCCCCACCCACACAGCAATCGTCCACTGCGGCGACACCCCCACAGCCCACGCATCGCGATGCCCATAACTCGTACCCGTTTTCCAGGCAATGGGCCACTGGTTTTGAAACTGATGCCAGTAAAATTCTATTCCGGGCCGCGAGAGATCGCGCAACGTATTCAGCACCAGATAACACGCCCCGCGACTGAGCAAAGGCGGGGGTTCAGGCGAGCGATTTACCGGATTTACATGAAGGGGCTGAAACACGCCCCCATTACCCAAACCGCGAAAAAGCACCGCCATATCCCACCCCGTCACCTCGGCACCGCCGAGAACGAGGGGCAAACCATAATCATTCGGCGTGCGAAACAACGTCGTCAAACCCGCCGCGCGAAGCCGTTCGTAAAACGCCACCAGACCATACTTATAAAGCAAGCGCACCGCAGGCACATTCGCCGACAAAATCAAAGCATCGTGCGCCGAAACAAGCCCTTGAAATGTGCGACTGGCATTGTGTGGCGAAAACGAACCGTAATACGTCGGAACATCCCGAATTTTGCTCTGCGGCAGAATCAGCCCGGCATCCATACTGAGCGCGTAGAGAAATGGCTTGAGCAACGAACCCGACGACCGCGGCGCGCGAATCCCATCGACATAACTATCTGTAAAATTTTCAGACCCGACATAAGCGCGAACAGCACCCGTTTTGGTATCCGCAATCAGTGCAAAGCCATTGTGAATCCCGCGCTGCCGCAACCTGCTGACGTGACGCGCAACAAGCGTCTCTGCCCGGATCTGAATATCCCGATCAATCGTCGTGGGATAGACAAACGCTGTCTGGCGATCCTTAATGTACCGCGCCAGATGTGGAGCCAACAGGGGAAACGAATGTGACTTGTGCGGCACAGATTCTTTTTTTGCCAGATACAGCGTCTCCGCATCAAAATATCCCGCCCCATGCAATGCGGTGAGCAACGCATCGCGCTTCTTTTTTAACAAATCGGGATTCGTCTGAAGCGAAATCTTCCCCGGCGCATTGGGCAGCACCGCGAGCAATGCCGCCTCTGCCCAGGTAAGCTGATCCGGCGATTTCCGAAAAAAACGCAACGCCGCTGCCCGATAGCCCACCACATTCCCGCCATAAGGCGCGTGATCGAGATAAAGTTGCAAAATCTCTTCTTTTGAATACCGCATCTCGATCTTCAGCGCCTGAAGCATCTCCAGTGTCTTATTAAAATAAGTGCGCGGTCTGGGATGCATCAGCCGCGCCACTTGCATAGTCAAAGTACTCGCACCACTCACAGTTCTGCCCTGTTTCAAATTTTGATACAGCGCGCGCACCACAGACACGGGATTGACGCCAAAGTGATATTCAAAATATCGATCTTCAAAATAGAGCACACTCGTTTTGAGCTTCTGCGAAACGCGTACATCCTTCTGAGGCGAAAAATGCCACTGCTGGCGGTTATTGAGAAAAGCGCGCAAAATGCGCCCATCTTTATCCAGCACAACCGCGCTATAATCTTCCGGAAAACGCGGCAACGGAACGACAAAGAACAGAATTACTATTCCCGCAAAAATACCAATTAAAATTTTATATCGACGTCTCATGATCAGTAGTCGGTTGTCAGTTACCCACACCCCACCAGTCCCCAGCCCCTCGCCTTTCATCTGTGTGCATCTGCGTACATCTGCGGATCACCTCACCACCACAGTTCTCCCCGTCACAACCGCTCTGCTCGCATGATTGTACATCGCCTCAACCAGCGTAGGCGGCAGGGTGAATGTGCCAACAGTGACGGCATTGAGCTTTACGACAAAGTCCCGCGTGAATCCCGGCCCCGCAGGCGTAATGTCAAAAAAATAGGTCACGCGGTCGTCTCGGATATCGAAATACGTCTCGTGGCCCAAATGCAATTTAGAAGTCCACCTCGGCATTGGCGCGCCCGACAAGCGCGTATTTTCGATTTCCCAACCCGAAGGCAACAACTGCGTCAACGCCATCTCGCGGAGATACGCGGCAGAGGTATTTCTCACGCGGATATGTGCCCAAAAGGTCGCCCCCTGTTTGAGCGTATCCGGATATACGGGAAAGCCATCATCATCGCGCCAGCGCACATCGAGTTGCAAACTGCGAGATTCGGCTACCGCATCGGCCCTGAGCGGAACGCCCGACCACGCGAGGGTCGCAAACGCCCGCGTCACCGTGCTCTCGGCATTGAGCTGCACGCGAACAGCTTGTCCAAATCCAGATTCGATATCGACATTGTAAAAACGCGAA
>JAGWBW010000013.1:0-4879 GCA_021295695.1 Candidatus Latescibacterota bacterium | reverse complement strand
GGCAATGTCACCGAACCCATCAAACGCAGCGGTTGATCCCCCTCAGTCGCCCGAATATGCTTGCCCAGTGATAGCAGCGCGAAACCGCTCGTCTGTGTCGAATACCACCTGTCCGACGCCAGTGCCAGCGCGATTTCTTCGGATAGGGGATCGGCTTCTTCCCAGCGTTGAAGATCGACCATCGCCATCAGAATCATCGCACGGTCCCTCAGCGCAGATCCAAAGGTATGATCCCACCTATTGCCCTGAGTTGCAAGCGTCCCCGCGTTTCTGAGAATCTCATCAGCTATCGCTGCACTACCCGCGCGGTGATACGCCGATGCCAACAGCCATTTCTCCACATCCGTCATATCCCGCAAACTGCTTTCCTTCAGCAAATTCATCGCCCCCAGCGCGGGCTGATTAGCCAGCGCGAGCAAATAAACGCGATAGGTTCGGATCATGAGATCATCGCGCGTGGTCAAAGCGCGAGACTGCTCGTATTGCACCCAGCTATCAAACAAATCGTCGGGCACATGATAACCGAGAGCTCTGGCCTCAATCAAAAAGTGCCCGGCATATAGCGTACCCCATATCGATGGCTCCGACCGCCCCGGCCAATAACTGAGCGCGCCGGACGACAGCCGAAATCGGCGCAATCGCCGAATCGCAGCATTGATATGCTCATCGATCTCCCGCGCAATCGCATTCGATTGATCCGATGCCATAAGGATATCTTTGAGATAAAGCTGGGGAAACGCCGCCGACACCACTTGCTCCACACAACCGTAGGGATATTGCACCAGCCAAAGCACGCGATTGTCCAATTTCATATTCGGGCGCGTGTGCAGGGTGAGACGTGCGCGATTGGAACCGGGAATGCCCCGGTCGGGAATGGGGAGAACAACCGCATCTCCCGGCCGCATCTCCCGCGTCTCATCGGCACTAATGCGGGGCGACGACGGAGAAACAGTCAGATCCGTCGTATGCGTGGCAATCACATCGCCCGCAGTCGCAGTAATCACAACGCGCGCATCTCCAATTGCATTGGGCACCACACACATAAATAGCACATCTTCTTCACCGGCTTTTTGAAACGCAATAGTATCTCGCGCCTGCCCATCAACGCGAAGCAATCCCTCTGTACTGATCGCCACATCAACAGGTCCCAAACTATCTCTCATGGCAAATACGGTAGCTGGCACAGCAATACGATCGCCGGGGCGCAACACGCGCGGCAAAGTAGGCAAAACCATCAAATCCGTTTTCACGGGCACTGTTTTTTCCGCGCTACCATAAGCATTGCCTCGCGCAGCCACAGCCATGATGCGAACCGAACCGACGTAATTGGGCAGGGTAAAAGAAACCACAGCACGCCCCTGGTCGTCGGTTGCAACCGGACCTTCAAAAAGCGATACAGACTTAAAACGCTGTTTCTGCTCCTCGGGAAGCCTATCGCGCCGATAAGCAGCCAGAGCGGCATCGCCGCCTATCGCAAAAGTCTTAAACACATCGCCAATATTGACACCTATAACCTGCCCAAATAGATCGGAAATATGCAACCCCAAACGCAACTTGCCGAAAAACGCGCGCCAGGGATCGGGCGTAGAAAATTGCGTGATATCCAGCAAACCCTCATCCACAACAGACAGCGTCAACTGCGCGGGTTTTCCATCATCCGTTTGCACGACAACCTCAAAAGAATCGTCGGGTTTGAGTTCACCGGGCGCGGTCAGCGTGAGATCGAGCCGCGTATTTGGATCAACCACGCGCAAAGGCACAACCCCATACATCCGCAACGGGCGATCATTGGCCGTCTGTCTATGCGGCTGAATGACGGATATCGTCACATACGCATTCGGCGCCATGTCTGCTGTAATGGGAATCTCGACTTGCGCGGTATTCCTCGTCTGCGGAGTATGCCACCGCGAATGCACCACATTTCCACCCCGCGACACCGTCATCAGCACAGACGACGTATCGGGCACGGGAAAAGACACCACAGCTTTTTCACCCGGCGCGTAATTTTCCCGGTCTGTCTTGAGCACCAGTGCGCCGGCATCTCGACCACTTGCGGGCAAACTGCCCCAGGGATAAGCGCGGATAAAAATCGACGCCTTATGCCCATCTGCATCCGCCACCTCGATCAAATACTCTCCTTTTTCCTCGGGTGTAAACGCAACCGACACCGGGCGATCTTGAGAAATAATCGATGTTTCGAGAATCTTCTTCGTACTGAAATCCCGCTTAAAACGCAGACGAAACTGATCCTTCGAATCGTATTCCCACCACCAGTAATTCTCATTGTGAAAAACGCGATACATCAACGTGCGTCCAGGCGCGGCCTCTCCATCGGGTGTCACCGCAACAACGGGCACCTCAAGAGAGGCATTAATGCGCGTAAAACCATAATCCAGATCCGGCTTGTGTAAGCCCACATAAACCTCAAACGGATCGATATATACCATGCGCGCTGTGCTATTGGGTCGCCCCCCTTTTTCGAGCACGCGAGCGCGCAATACCGCAGACAGGCGCGAAGGCGCTTCGCTCAAAGACGGAAGCTGACACAACACAGCAGCCTTGCCCTCCTCGTCCAGAGCACCCGTAAAAATATTGGTAGTAATCGGCTTGAATTGAACCGCCTGATTGACAAACGAAAACCCCTCATACTTGGGAAATGCAAGCGGAGAACTATGCAACGTAACATCGACATTGGCTTTTAATCCCGCCGCTGGATTGCCAAATAAATATGTACTCCTCAGATCTGCTTTCAACACGCGATCCCGCTCTGCAAGTTGCGGATCGAGAAAGACCTTGAGGCGAAAAGGCACAATGGTTTCGACTTTGACCCTGTGATTGAACTTGCGGCTACCCACATCAATTTCAGCGCGCCAGTTGCCCGTTGGCGCGTCGGACGAAGTCGATAAATCAAAAGCGTAAAATCCATCTTTCCCCTCGCGATTGGTCTGCGTGAGCACCCGCTGTCCCAATGGATTGTAAAACGCGAACAAGACCGGATGCCCATTGGGAAACGTGTGGTTGTGATTTCGTACAATCGCCGACAGGTGGATATCATCGCCGGGCCGATAAACCCCGCGCTCCGTATAAAAAAACGCCCGAATGCCATCGGGTGCAGGGTCTTGTCCCCCCGTATCAAAAGTCGATAGATTCCACGCCATATCCCCCGATTTGACAAAACTGCGCTGTCCATCTTTCTCGGCTTCGATATAAAAAACATCTGATTTTACAGGACTAAAATCCGCCAGACCATTCCGATCCGTAACTTTCTGTTCCACAATCTGATTCTGGTATGTGCGCAGGATTATGGTGACACCGGACAATGGCCGCGCATCTTCCAAATGGGTGGCATAAACGAGATGCCGCTCGTGCGTCTTTTGATGCGTAAGACCGATATCGCTGACCACCACCGGCTTATAGATACGCCCGTGCTGATAGACATAACCGCGCGAATAGGGATTGTTATAATAATCAGTCCCGCGGTACCGTCTGCGTTGTTGCCGCGCCTCTGCCGCTTCCACAGGGTCTCCGTAGAGCATATCCTCTGCCGCAAAAGTGAGACCGATCAGATAAAGCCCCTTCTCGTCTTTGGAAATCAGATTGTCCAAATCGAGTTCGTGCTGCAACCACACATTTTTTCGGTTGCCAATATCCAGTGTGGTATCTGCTACTGTCACGCCCACGCGGCGAATCTGATAGGGGTGAAATCTTCGCGTGCGACCGCGCGATCCATGCAGATTTTCATCTTGCAGAAACTGCCCCAGGTTCGATTCAAAAACTTTATCGACCTTGAGATGAGCGCGCGACACATTGACCGTCTGAAACCGGATTTTTCGATTGCCAGAAGAGGGCAAAAACACACCGTCACGCGCAAAACGCATGCGGGGCTTGATATCGTCAAAAACCACCGTCTCTGTATAAGGTTGTGCCAGCGCAATGCCCCAGCGACTGCGAACCCCCGGATGTACTGTCAACACATAACTCTGTCCATGCTGAAAATCGCCCACAACACTCACTGTTTTGCCAAGCGCGTTGAGCTGAAGCTGTTGCGGTGGATCGGCAGTGATCAACCCCGCAATATCCTGACCAAAATCGAGATCATCTGAAAAAATAATGCTTATGCGAGGATGGTCTTGGTCCGTATGTTTTTCAATCTCGACAACGGAAAGTGCTGCTAAAGAAGGAAGTAACCATGTATTGTCGTAGTCTTGCGAGAGTTCTAAATCTGTTCGATCAATATGCATCGCGAGTTCCTGGGACTCTCTTGTGCGCGTGATCACGGCACTCGTAAAATCGTGCGTCTTGCCATCTGATAACACGCGCCAATGGAGTGCAAGTTGCTGATCTCCCAAACGCAACGCCACCGCATCGCTCACAGCCGAAGAATCCGCGCGTTCATTAAAGCTAATCTGACCACTAAAAACGAGACGCTGCGGATCGTTCGCATCGGGCAACTCAAAATCTGCCTCGAGTGCGACGAGTTCTCGTCCCGCAACCTCAAACTGTATGACGAGCGGCTTCAGATCTTTTTGTTCGGGAAACAAATCGGCCATGCTGAGCTCACCGCTATAGACCGTGCGCAATGTCAAAGGTGCATTTGGCTTAAAAACAAGCGTACGCACATCTTCCCAGGTTGCCAAACCGTCAATAGATGGAACAAAGCGAAACACGCGCGTTCGCAGCACCTGACCAACCTGACTTTTGCCAATAACAGGCGACACAAAACGCACGCGAATCGGATCAGTCGATGTGAGCACACCCTCATTAACATGGCTCACCATACGCGCCGTCTCCAAAGGATAGGATAGCGGCGCATCTTCCAGTGACTTTTGGCTACACGCAAACAGCGTCAGCAACACGAGAAGAGAAATACGGTATGACA
>JAGWBW010000129.1:11835-12434 GCA_021295695.1 Candidatus Latescibacterota bacterium | reverse complement strand
GTGACCCATGTCCGCACGGCCTGGCAGACTTCAGTAGCAGAGGAGGCTTACTGGCAGCCGATTCGCAAGCAGTATATGATCGCGCCGGGTGAAATTTATCTCAACACTGGCTCTTTTGGCTCGCAGCCCAGGCCCGTGTTTGAGAAGATGTTGGAAATCATGGAGGATGTTGAACGCAATCCCACGCGACATCGGGCGGAATATAACAGCGTTGTAGATGACTCTCGCGCTCGCCTGGCGGCGTTTATCAATGCGCCAGCAGAGGATATTGCTTTTGCCACCAATGTCACTATGGCTATCAATATGGTGGTGCATGGACTGGATTGGCGGCCGGGTGACGAAATTCTGGCTTCAGATCAGGAATACGGTGCGATTGACAACTGCTTGCATCTGGCTGAGTGCCGCTATGGCGTGGTGGTCAAGCGTGCCCCAATCCCTATTCCTCCCGAAAGCCATGAAGATATCCTGAACGCTTTTGAGAGTGAATTTACAGATCGTACAAGGCTGGTTTTTTGCAGCCATATTACCACTCGTACTGGTTTGATCACTCCAATCAAAGCTATTGCTCAACTGGCACACGACCGCGGTGCGCTAATTGC
>JAGWBW010000129.1:11339-11784 GCA_021295695.1 Candidatus Latescibacterota bacterium | reverse complement strand
AATTGTCACAAATGGCTCTGCGCACCCAAAGGCACGGGTTTTCTTTACGTGTCGCCTTTGGTGCAAGAGCGGCTCAATCACGTTGTCGTGAGTTGGGGATACAGCCGGGAAGGCGCGAAGAGGGGAGCGGATGGCATTTTGCGGATCAATGACCGTCCGTTTATGTGGGGGATTGAGAACTGGGGTACCCGGGATCAGGCGTGTTTTGCGGCTGTAGGGGCAGCGGTTGAATTTCAAGAGGCGGTTGGCAAAGATCGGATTCGGGAGCGGGGGAGGCAACTGGCGGCGTACCTGCGGGATCGTTTGGCTGAGACTGGCTGGGCAAAACAGCTCACGCCCTCCGTGCCAGATCTCTCCGGATCGATCTCGGCTTTCCATCTTTCTGGATTCGACGCTCTGGATCTTTATGAGCGATATCGGATCACTGTGCCGACTGCAAAGAGCG
>JAGWBW010000129.1:7452-11275 GCA_021295695.1 Candidatus Latescibacterota bacterium | reverse complement strand
AGTGAATTGTTTTGTAACTTTTAAGAACCTACCTCGCGGAATCCTTTGGGCAAATCTTCTCCCTTCACAAGTGCGGCCTTCAATGCGCGTGAGTGCTGACAATTTCCTCTGTATTGAAATCCGCGGCATGCACATGACACATCGTTTCCATCTACTTCCAATTCGTAAAAAGCCCCCGGCCGTGACGAACTTTCCGCGCGATACTGCGCAATTTTTGGTCCGCTCAACACCAGTGCCAAAATCTCAATAGCTTCCTGCGATGGTTGTTGGCGTTTAATCGGTTCTCCAGTGCCGAATGTTTCTGCATGCGCTTCTCGAAAGGCCGCGCTTGCCTCGCGCAGTACAGTGCCCACTTGTGCGTTGTCTATTTCTTCAGGCAAGGCATCTACTCTGGGTTGCAGCACATTCATAATCCGTCGCATTTCACCCATCACATCGCGATGGAAATCGCTACCTTCCACCATCTGATCGATCAAATCTGCTTTTGTCTCCAGCACTGTGCGCACAAATGTATCGACTGTATCACGTCCAACCATATACGTCACATTTACTGTACCCGTCTGCCCAATGCGATAAGCCCGGTCTTCGGCCTGCCAGTGATTGACCGGTACCCAGTCCAGATCGTTAAAAATGACCTGACGGGCTGCTGTCAGATTTAGCCCTACGCCGCCTGCTGTGATATTTGCCAGCAACAACCGCACGTCATCGTCTTCCTGAAACCGATCCGCCCTTTCTTGCCGTTGTGCTACCGGGACTTCACCTGTAATGACTACGGCCCGATCACCAAATTTTGTTTTTAAAATTTCCAGTGGGCGCAAGAAGCACGAAAATACTATCGCTTTTTCTCCTTGATCCACCACATTTTCTACAAAGGGTAATGTCGTTCGCATTTTGGATGTTGCCAATCGAAGTCTTGCCCTTGTCAACTGCCCCAGTGCCTGTCCCCTTTCTTCAGATGAAGGGGATTCTTCTAAAGTTTCTCGCACACCGCGTCGAGAATATTTTTGCAGGAGATCCAGAACGGCTGCGCTCATTCGATGTGCGACCCGACTCGACACATCCACGTCCAACCACGTCCGTATTTTGGGCGGCAAATCCAGGACCTGGTTCTTGGTTCGTCGCAACATAATTCCGTGCAAATGTACGGTTAACTCTTCGATATTACTCGCACCATCCGTCACCCAGCCATATTCTCCCTTATACGCATCGCAATACCGTTTTGCAAATCCTATAAAACTGCGCCCCAGAGCGTGTCGAGCAAGTTGTAGCAATGGAAAAAGATCTCTTGGCCGACTCGTCAAGGGCGTGCCCGTCAAGATATGAACCACTGTATCTTCGGGCAATTGCTTCACCAGTTGCATAGAAAATTTGTGCCGCTGACTGCGGTGGTTTTTCAAATAATGCGCCTCGTCAAAGACAACGCCTTTCCATCCCAGCGTGCATAATGCATTGATGTGTTTGCCCAGGATATCGTAGTTGACAATCGCCCAACCCTCAAATCTCGCTTTAGGGGGATCGTCCGGTCCAATAATCCATGTCTGCACATGAGGTAGAACTACCTCAATTTCTCTCGCCCAATTGCGTTTTACCGTCGCCGGACAAATCACCAGATACGGTCCCCTGGGTTCGGTTTGTGACATGGCAATCACGGACTGCCGCGTTTTGCCCAGCCCCATGTCATCGGCTAAGATCGACCGCCGCCGCCCCATCAAAAACGCGATTCCTTCTATCTGATGTGGATAAAGTCCTTCCGCAATATCTGTTGCGCGGTTGCGTATTGCTGTATCGAATGTTTTTGCCATAGAAGCGATTTGTTTGGTGAATTTAGTTGCTTTTAAAATAACTCTTTTCTTTTTTTAAATAATTAATAAAGGAGTTTCTCATGAATTTGGATTTTTCCAGTAATGTTTTTGAGACCGAAACCATTGATCTCGCTGGCACGCGAGAACAGATTGTGCGTGGTGGGCGCGATCTTTTTCACAAGTTGCCGGAGGCCCTTAAAGATATTGGCCAGATCGGTGTGATCGGCTGGGGGTCGCAGGGGCCTGCTCAGGCACAAAATTTGCGCGAGTCCCTGGAGGGAACGGGGGTCAAGGTCAAAGTGGGGTTGCGGCCCGGTTCGTCCTCGGTTGAAGATGCCGAAGCCGCCGGTTTTACCGAAGCTAATGGCACTTTGGGCGAAATGTATCAGGTTATTGGCGAATCGGATCTGGTGCTTTTGCTCATCGCCGATGCGGCGCAGGCAGAGAATCATCAGGCTATTTTTGATCGCCTCAAACCCGGCGCTACGCTCGGTCTATCACATGGCTTCTTGCTCGGCCACATGAAAACCGCGGGGGCAAAATTTCCCGACAATGTGAATGTGATCGCAGTATGTCCCAAAGGCATGGGGCCTTCTGTGCGCCGTTTGTACGAACAGGGTAAAGAAGTCAATGGTGCGGGCATCAATGCCTCATTTGCCGTGGTACAGGATATCGATGGGAATGCCACCGATATTGCTCTTGCATGGTCTATTGCCCTGGGTGCGCCTTTTACGTTTCAGACCACATTGGAACAGGAATACCTCTCTGATATCTATGGCGAGCGCGGCATCCTTCTCGGCGCTGTACACGGCGTGGTGGAATGTCTGTACCGCCGCTACACGTTCCAGGGGATGAGCGAGGAAGACGCTTTTAACGAATCGTGCGAGTCTATTACCGGTCCCATTTCAAAAATTATTTCCAAGCAGGGTATTCTCGCGGTGTACGAGGGTTTTGACGATGCGGGCAAGGCCGAGTTTGAGAAAGCCTATTGTGCCTCTTATCACCCTGCGTCTGAAGTTTTGCTCGAGATCTATGACGATGTTGAAAGCGGCGATGAAATCCGCAGTGTGATCGCGGCGAATAAACGCTTTGAGCGTTATCCCATGGGCAAGATTGACGGCACGCGCATGTGGGAAGTGGGCAAAAGCGTGCGTGCCAGGCGCGTTGAAGAAGATATTCCCGTCAATCCGTTCACCGCAGGCGTTTATTGCGCGGTTATGGTTGCACAATGCGATATTCTGGCTGCCAAAGGTCACGCATGGTCAGAGATTGCCAACGAATCCGTTATCGAAAGCGTGGATTCGCTCAATCCCTATATGCACTATCGCGGCGTGGCTTATATGATCGACAATTGCTCGACAACCGCACGTTTGGGCGCGCGCAAATGGGCACCTCGCTTCGACTATTTGCTCACACAACAAGCTTTTGTCGCCATTGATACGGGGGCAGCCCTCGATGAAAAAGTTTTCGAGGCTTTGCTTACCCATCCCATCCACCCCGTGCTCAAGACTTGTGCCGCGTTGCGTCCTTCTGTAGATATTTCGCTTGGAGAGTAGGATTATCTCAGTACATGACAAAACGCTGTGCAGATCATTTCTGCACAGCGTTTTTTTAAGATGGCGACGCGATTCAGGCTCTTTTTGCCACGGCCACAACCCGTTTTGCATATCCCGACATGTCGTCCATGAGCGAGTATATAGTGGGCAAGATGACGAGTGTGAGAATGGTCGAGATCGAGAGGCCAGAGATAATGACCAGACCAATTGGACCCCAACGCCTGGCATTGCCTTCGGCATTGCCGTAAATCATCGGAATAACCAGCGGGGTAAGCCCCAGGATGGTCGTGGTTGCGGTCATTAAAATGGGGCGCAGGCGATCTTGTCCGCCGCGCAAGATCGCATCTCTCCGATATAGCCCCTGTTTGCGATAGCGATTGATGTGGTCGATTAATACAATGCCGTTGTTGACCACAATGCCAAATAAGATGAGCAACCCATAGGTCGCATTGCTGTCCAGCGCAA
>JAGWBW010000129.1:0-7406 GCA_021295695.1 Candidatus Latescibacterota bacterium | reverse complement strand
TACGATTCAAATAGCGATGCCATGATGAGATAAATGAGCAGGGCGGCAAATATCATGGTGAAATTGGTTTCACCTTCTTCTGAAGCCATATAGCGGAAGCGCCGATCCATCTGCCAGCTATACCCTTTGGGCAATGGGATGGCATCCATGCGGTCGCGCATTTCATAACCGACCGTTTGGACCTCCGATGCTTCCGTATTTGCAAACACGGTTACGGTTGACATCCGATCCTGACGTTCAATAGATCGGGGGCCTTTGGTCAATTCAAAATCGGCCAGGCTGGCAAATGAAATCATAGTGCCGCGGTTGTTTTCAAAGGAGAGGGTTTTGAGCTGATCCAGCGTAGCGCGGTCTTCTTCTCTCAATTGCAGCGCAATGTCGATTTCTCCATCCGGCGTTTTAAATTTGCTGTTTCCACGAGACCCTAATGCCGTGGCAACAGTTGTAGCTATTTGCTGGGGTGAAAGGCCGTATTGTTGCGCGCGGTCTCTTCTCACCGATACCCTGATTTCTTCTGTGCCACTTTCCAGGCTGGTTTCCACATCGTGAATGCCCTCAATATCGTCCATTCGCAGCCGAATATCTTCAGCCAGGATCGCCAACACTTCGGGATTTCGCCCTTTGATTTCTACCCCAACGCCTGTGCCACTGCTGCCACCACGCCTGGAGCCCGCCTTAAAACGCACGCCCGGGATATCTTTGGGCAGCAAAGCACTTACCTTTTTTTTCACATCGTCTGTGCTCAACGGGCTTTCTTCGACGGGTTTTAAGTACAAATAAATCGTATTGCCGCGTCGGGTACTAAATCGCGTTTTTATCGCTTCGATATCCAGTTCTTCCTTTTGCGGGATGATAATGGCTTCGATTTGTTTGAAAAGCGCGAGTGCGTCGTCGATATCGTAAGTTCGCGGCATTTCCACCGTATAGTCCACCCTGCGGTCGGGTTGATAGCGGTAGCGCTGTACTTCAATTTTGGTAAAGATGTAGATGCCGCCAAATAGGATAAATGTAGCGACCATAACAGTGGTCCAGCGATAGTGCAAGGTGGTGCTAATTATGCGCGTGTAAACACCTTTGAGGCCAAGATGTCGAAACCGGAAATAGAGATAGCCGATTGTGGCGACGAACGCGCCCAGCGCGATCCATACGCCTATTGGCATGGTTGAAAGCCCGCCCAAAATCCACAGCGTATTATCTTTGAGCCAGGTAGCCGATTCGACAATGCCTTCCTGGTAAATGAGATACGCAGCACCTGAGGCAAATAAAGTGCCCAATCCGATTTTCAAAACGAGATCGACGCGGGTCCCCGCATTTGAAAATGCCCGAGAGCAGGCCAGCGGTATGAGTGTTAAAGCCACGCATAGTGCGGCTACGACTGCAATGCATACGGTGATGGCAAAATCGCGCATCCACATCGTATTGTACGAGCCAGAGATAAAGATGAGGGGGACAAAGACACATATTGTCGTCAGTGCCGCGGCCAGTACGGGTATGCCGATTTCGCGGCTACCCTCAATTGCTGCGGTTCGAGTGCCATCGCCTTCGTCAAAACGCCTGCGATAAATATTTTCCAGAGCTACGACTGCTGGATCGACCAGCATTCCAATGGCGACCATCAGCCCCATCATCGAGATCATGTTCAGTGTGATAGTCGATCCAAATACTTGTCGCATCAGATACATGATCATGAAAACGCACAATACGGAAATGGGAATGGCCGAGCCCACAATGAGCGTGCTGCGGAAGTTTCGCAAAAATACAAAAATGATACCAATAGCCAGCATGCCTCCCAAAATGGCGGATTGTCCCAGGCTGGCGATGCCCTTTACCACGGCTTCTGATTGGTCTCGGCGCAAGTGCAATCGCAATTTGTCGCGTCCAATTTCATCTTGTAGAGCGTCTAACTCTGCCCGGACCAGGCGGCAGGTTTCTACCAGATTGGCTGTCGAGGATTTGCGAATTTCCATAGAGACCACATCGCGCCCGTCCATGCGTTCAAAATATCGCTTTTCCGGATAGTCGTAACTCACCTGTGCCACGTCTTTTATTTCCAAACCATTGGGAAGCGTGAGATCGCGTATTTGATCCACTTCGTCAAATTCGCCTACAGACCGAACCGCGAGGCGTTTGTCACCTTCGGTGACGTAACCGCCGGAAATGTTGATGTTGTTGGAGCGAATCGTTCTGTTGAGGGTGCGGATATCTAAGCCATGGGCGTGCATGCGATTTTTATCGACATCAACTCGGAGTATTCTTTCATCAGTACCTTCCATTTCGACATTGCCCACCCCGGGGATGCGCTGCAAGCGCGGCAAAATTGTGTTTTTATACACTGTGGCGAGTTCAGATTGATCATCACCCATCCAGACCATATTGTAGTCCAGAATTTCCCAATCCGAAGAATCCCATCTGCGCATCTCAATGCGTTCGAGATCTTCTGGAAGTCTGCCACGAATTTGATCGACGCGGTCTCGCACCTGAATAGATTTGAGATCCATATCGGTACCGTAGTCAAATTCCATGAATACATAACCCCGACTATCATAGGATCGCGCGCGGAGTGATTCAACGCCGGGAATCGTGCCCAGTATCTCTTCCATTGGCTTGGTAATTTTCTTTTGGATCTCTTCGGGCGATGACGAGGGATATGAAAAGCTTACATACATCCTGGGATACTGCAAATCGGGCGCGTATTCGAGGGGCAATCTGAACAGGGCAATAAAGCCCATGACTATGAGACTGAGTGCTACCATTACAGCAGTAATGGGTTTTTTGATCGCATATTCCGAAAGTTTCATAAGCGGACCTCAAGAAGGCAATTACGAATTGTGAATAGAAAGCAACAAACACAGCACAGAGAGTTAAAATAAACAAGTAACCATTTACTTACTTAGGGATAATATACCACATTTCATCGCAAAAGCAACCACAGTTTTAAAAAATTTCACCGTGACAGAAAAGACTTGCGATTTTGTTTCAATAGATATTTCATAGACATTATGTGTGACTTCAGGATCGTGGCAGCAAAGCAAGCGATCAGCGGCCAGAAACACAAACAACGTCTGGCTTTAGGGGTGGGTAGAGACAATTTTTAATTCTTAAAAGGAGACTCCAATGGGCAATCGCGTCAATCGAGCAGTTGAGTTGCTTTCACAAGATCAACCGATCTATTATATGGGCGCACATACCGGACATGTGCTTACGTTTGAACAGGGGCAGAATGACGCCAGTACCTGGGCGGATTATATCAATGTGGGTATGGAACATGGGGCTTTTAATCTGGGGGGGCTTGACGACTATATGCGCGGCCTGGTCAGCGGAGGACCTACAAATAGTGGACACAAGACACCCGCTGTTATTGTTGAAGCTCCTGTGGAGGGCGCGTCTGAAAATATTGTGCGCTACAATGCCTGGCAATTTCGGCAGATTCTCGCGCGCGGTGTTCATGGCGTTTTGCTCTGTCAGGCGGAATCGCCCGATGCGATACGCGCTTTTGTCGAATCGTGTCGCTATCCCATTAACAAAATCGGCGTTGGTCACGGCCTGGGTACAGGTACTCGAGGCGTGGGATCCGAATCGTCGGCGGCAGCGATATGGGGTGTTAACCGCGATGAGTATATTCAGAAGGCCGATCCCTATCCGCTGAATCCCGATGGTGAGTTGCTGTTGGGCATCAAGATTGAGAATGTGCGAGGGGCATCCAATATCGAACAGATTCTCAAGGTGCCCGGTATTGGATTTGCCGAAATGGGGCCGGGTGATTTGAGTATGTCGATGGGGTATTTGCACCGTCCAACGCCTTTTTCACCCGAAATGCAAGAGGTGAGGGATCGCGTGAAGGCCGCGTGTGCAGAAAATGGCGTTGCTTTTCTCGAGGGAGGTAGTCCAGAAACGGTTGCCGCAAAAATCGACGAGGGCGTGCGCGTAGTTTCCGGTGGCAGGGAGGAGATCGCGCGTATTGGACGCGAATATTCAGGCCGTAGTATGCCGGTTTAGTCGCGCAAAACAATAGGGCTGTGCGATGTTTGCACAGCCCCGGAAATTCGATTTAATACGCGCTTAAAATGGATTGCCCTGTCGCGCCAGCTCAAATTTTCGCCAGCCTACTTGTTTGTCATTTTCGAATACTTTTTCCACCGTGTAAAAGGAGGATGGGTCGTATTCTCGCCAGACGCCCGTTTTTTTATCTTTTAGGTATAGACCTTCTTCTTTTTTTACACCGCTTCTAAAATAGGATGCCCAATACCCGTCTTTTTTTCCGTTTGTCCAGTTGCCTTCTGTGTTTTTTTGTCCGTTGCTGTAAAATGTGATTTCAAGTCCGTCTTGCATGACGCCATTTTTGTATGTGCCCTGCCCGCGCATGTTGCCCGCGGCATCGTAATATGTCCAAACCCCAGTGCGGGCACCGCTGTCGTATTGCCCTTCCGCTACTACGCGGCCGTATTGTTTTATTTCTGTCTGTCCTTCAAATAGTGAAGGCATCTGGCACCCGGCTGTGAGGATTCCTGCGATAAGAATTGCAATAGCGCGTTTGATCATTTATTTTCTCCTGTCATGCGAGTTAGTTATTCAGTAGTCAGTTGTAACTAAACTAATATACAAAACTGTTTTCATAAGGCAAAGATGAAATGACAAATGACTTGTTTAGTGCCTGTGCGCAAATTGGATCTCAACCACAAAGCGATTGCACTCAACGACTCCTTTATTGTTACCACTATCCTCTCATAGTATTTTGTGAACAGTTTGCTCATCGTGGACAAAGAGTCCAATATGTTACTCATTGAATTGGGCCAACGCCTTCGCGCTCAGCGGGAACGCCTTGGCCTCAAGCAAAACGACGTTGCTAATGCCCTGCAGGTAAGTCCACAGGCCGTTTCTAAGTGGGAAAGGGGTGAAAACGGTCCCGACATTGCTACTCTGGGACCTCTTGCCAGATTGCTCGGCGTTTCTACGGACTGGCTTTTGGATGCACATGGCGAAAATCAAGATGTTTTTGATGCTACTATCTTCACATCTACAGTTGTCGGTGCATATCAAAAATCATTACAAATGGAGGCGCGGGAGTTTGCAGCATGGGCAAATGGCATTTTGTTTCAACTGACCGAAGCTATTTTGCGCCACGATGGCGTTCCGCTCAGATATATGGGAGATGCATTTTTGTGTTTTTTTTCTGGTGTTCACCATCAGCTTCGCGCCGCCCAGGCAGCGGCATTTTCCCAGCGGCTCATCAGCGAAGACCTGGTCATTGGCTTGAGCAGCGGTGAGATTTATTTGGGCGCAATGGGGCATCCCGATTACGCCCATCCCGATGTGACAGGTGAAGTGGTCAACATCGCATTTATTGTTCGAGAATGGGCAGAAACAAATGTCCGCAAAGGAATTGCTGCAACGACATCCGTGTCGAACAATCTCGATGAAATTTTTGATATTTCCGAACCTACAGAAATCAATTTTCGCGGCATCCAAACGCCGATCTCAATTTGTCAGATCAGATAGAGGCGTTTTCTGTCCGCGCGTGTCAACCGAGAGAAAGGATAAAATATGGCCGATGTAGTGTTGCCCGATAGCGCGACTGATATTCAAATTCCCGATTATTCGCATTTGCTCCATAAAGTTGCCGATATGTCTCAGGCAGATTTTGGACGGAAAGAGATCACAATTGCCGAGTGCGAGATGCCCGGGTTGATGGCTGTGCGCGAAAAATACGCAGACCAGAAACCTCTGAAGGGTGCCCGCATAACGGGTTCGCTTCACATGACGATTCAGACGGCTGTTTTGATCGAGTCGCTCAAGGTGCTGGGAGCCGATGTGCGCTGGGCATCGTGTAATATTTTTTCTACGCAGGACCACGCTGCTGCAGCGATTGCTAAGACGGGTACGCCGGTTTATGCGTGGAAGGGCGAGTCGCTGGAAGAATATTGGGAATGTACTTTGCAGGCACTCAATTTTGTGGAGGGCGGACCGACACTTATTGTCGATGATGGAGGCGATGCGACGCTGCTAATTCATCGGGGGTATCGGGCAGAAGACGATCCCTCGGTTCTCGATGAGCCGACCGATAATCGCGAATTGGAGATTGTCAATGCGGTACTCAGGCGACAACTCGAACGCAATCCGCGTTTTTGGCACAATATGGCTGCCGATATTCAGGGTGTGTCAGAGGAGACCACAACGGGTGTTCACCGCCTGTATCAGATGCGGGATGACGGTACGCTTCTCTTTCCCGCGATCAATGTCAATGATTCGGTGACCAAATCGAAATTCGATAATCTCTATGGCTGCCGCGAGTCGCTTGCCGATGGTATTAAGCGCGCGACTGATGTTATGGTCGCAGGGAAGGTTGTTTGTGTGTGTGGTTACGGCGATGTGGGTAAGGGTTGTGCCCAGTCTATGCGGGGATTTGGCGCGCGCGTGTTGGTGACGGAGATCGATCCGATATGTGCTTTGCAGGCAGCGATGGAAGGATTTGAAGTGACGACTGTGGAAGATGCCCTTTCCGAAGCCAATATTTTTGTTACGACGACGGGAAATGCGGATATTATCCGCATTGAGCACATGGAAAGTATGCTCGATCAATCCATTGTGTGCAATATCGGGCATTTCGACAATGAAATTCAGGTCGATAAACTGGTCGGTTATCCGGGTGTTGTACACGAAAATATCAAGCCGCAGGTCGATAAATACACGTTTCCAGATGGGCATGCGATCTTTTTGCTCGCGGAAGGCCGTCTGGTCAATCTCGGCTGTGCAACCGGGCATCCTTCTTTTGTGATGTCCAATTCATTTACCAATCAGGTGCTGGCGCAAATGGATCTGTGGGCTCAGCAGCGCGAAATTGGCGTTTACACGTTGCCCAAACACCTCGACGAGGAGGTCGCGCGTCTTCATCTTGAAAAACTCGGTGTGAAGTTGACTCAACTCACGCAGAATCAGGCCGATTATATTGGCGTATCTGTCGAAGGTCCGTATAAACCCGATCATTACCGGTATTAACGATTAGGGGACTGGGAGCTTATCTCCAGTCCCAACCTTTTTTATGCGATTTTTAGACTATTTTACCGGCGATCAACCGGTCATTTCCTTTGAGATTTATCCGCCGCAGACGCAGGGTGGTATGCGCGCGCTCAAAGCGCGGATTGTTCCCAATTTGCTCAAGCTAAATCCCAGTTATATGACGGTTACGTATGGTGCAGGTGGCTCTACCCGCGCCAAGACGCTGGAGATTGCTTCGCTTATCCAGAATGAATTTGGTCTGACTGCGGCGTGTCATCTCACCTGTGTGGGGTCGTCCCGAACAGATATCGATAATATTTTGAAGGCGATTCGCAGAGAAGGCATTCGCAATATTGTCGCGCTTCGCGGCGATCCCCCTCGCGGAGAAGATATTTTTGTGCCTGCACGAGATG
>JAGWBW010000396.1:1364-2260 GCA_021295695.1 Candidatus Latescibacterota bacterium | reverse complement strand
GCGATTTGCAGTCGTCCTGCGCCAACGACTTTTCGCAGGCCGACTTCTCGCGCCCGCGTTGCCTGCCGTCCGAGGGTCAAGGTGGTGAAGTTGACACAGGCGATAAATAGCACGAGTAGTGCTATGCCCGATAGGATGTACGTATAAATGGGATTGCTGGCATTCGAGGTCTGGACAATTGGATCAAAGTGCATTTGCGCGAGTGGCTGAAGTTTGAGTTGGTTCTCGTTCTTTTCTCCCCACCAGATTTTGGTCCATTTGGGAAATTGCTGTTCAAGGCTATTGGGATTTACATTTGGCGGGAGCAGCATATACGTGTCCGTCTTGAAGTGTTTATTGTCTGTTATCCCCCTTTGTTCAAAGGGCAGTAGCATGTCAAATTGAAGCGTAGAGTTCTTGGGCACCTTTTTCAGAATGCCGGTGACGGTGTAATTTTGAATTTCGTTTTTACGCAGGGTGGGATTGAAACGCTGAATGGTAATCACCTCGCCAATCGCATTGGCGTCTTTGAAATACTTTTGAGCAATTTTTTCCGTTATAAGCGCAGAATACTTGTCTTGAGGAATAGCCTCGCCACGAATGACTGGAAATGAAAATATTTCGAGGTAGTTGGGATCGACATAACGCCACGAGGCTTTAAAAGCGCGATCGTCTGTACCAATTTTTCCAAATCCTACCGCTAAACGAGCGGTTTGCATCTCAGGGAGTGCTTCCATCAGTGCCGCGCCGTCAGAGACTCGGGGCTTCTCTGCGATTCCGGATGGCGTTTGTACATAAACCCGATATATGCGGTCGGCGTTTTCGTGAAAGGTGTCGTAGGTCCATTCGTGATGGACAAAGAGGAAGGTGATAATGCAGAATGCGAGGCCGATGGCGAGGCCGATGATGTTGATGGC
>JAGWBW010000396.1:0-1206 GCA_021295695.1 Candidatus Latescibacterota bacterium | reverse complement strand
TTAGTTACGAAAATTTGTGCCATGAACGCAGTTTAATAAGTGTCCGATTTTGATACAGTAGTGTCCGAAAATGAACACTGAAAATAAAAACAAGCGTATTGTTTTATTATCGAAAAAATAAAAACCATATCCTGAATAATTTTATGCGAAATAATTAGCACATAGATTCAAAAAAATAGCCAATTAAAAACTCGCTGTCAAGACCAGCATGCGAAATAATTAGCCGTCTTTTTGATGCCCAGTTTAAAAATCAGAGTTGAAAATTTAATCCAACAGAGAGAGGTTGCTCGAGAATGCCTTCTGCCTTTGCTATGGGAATTGTCCAGAATGTGTTGAGATTCAGGGCAACCCGCTTATGCAAAGAAATAAGCGCCCCAATCTTTGGTTGAAAGAAAACGCCGGAATTTGCAGGTCGATAAAATGAATATAAATAAGAGTAAATAACGCATCGCCTATAATTCCTTAGCATGTCAATTTCTCGGCAACCAAATCAACCAACTTTTCGCCGCAAAGATTCACCCATCTTTTGCGTACCAATACCCTCAGAACTTACCGCGTCTGGGTTTCTCCCAACGGTCTGCGAACTCGATACGCGGAGGCAGAACCGTAGAAATCACCTTGTCCCCACGCTTCACAAGGCCAGTAGTAGAAACCGCATAGGCGATGCTGAACTTCTCCTGAGCCTGACTCACGCGGATCGTGCCGATCTCTGTATCATCGCTGCCCAGGCTAATCCCTGTATCCGGATCTATCAACTCTTCCCCTTTTGACTTCACCTTCAGCACATCGCCCGGCGACACAACATCCTTGCCCATGTTGAGCCACACCTTATCGCCTTCTGCCTTAATCACGCTACCAGAAGCAGGCAGACTACCGATTTGCTTGACCAGTTCATATACTCCCTTGTTGATACCGGCAATCACAGCTTGACCAATAGGCGTCTTCAAGTATTTGGAAAATACCCCTATTCCGACAGCCCCACCCCCACCAATACCGCCACCGAAGGTCAGGTTAGATTCAGTAATTTTCGATTCAATCTGTTTTGTAAATAATAATTCGCTCGTCTCGGCATCAATCAGCCGAAAATTCATACCCACACGACCTTCGCTTTTCGTGGTCGCGACAGCACCCAGACCCGCCGCCTGGGACAACACGCCTACAACGCCGCCACCTTTCTTCGTTCATACATCATCTACATAGTCTGTC
>JAGWBW010000395.1:1521-2627 GCA_021295695.1 Candidatus Latescibacterota bacterium | reverse complement strand
ATCGGCTTCGTGGAGCAATCGGTTGCGTTCGATCAGAAAGTGATCGTCATAGACCAATCCGTTGCTCAGGCTGTTTGCGAATACCAGAAAGGCCGCCACTCCCACCGCGACGAGAGGCCAGGTTTGCCCGCGTTGATTTATAGACATTTTTTATTGAGAATAAAAAGGGCGATTGCCAGGGTGCAACCCCGGCAGTCGCCCAAAAAATGTACAAACTATGGACATCGCAGAGACTGCGATTAGAACGTGCCACCTATTGATATGCGCAGCGGCGAGTCAAACAGAGCCACGCCCTCAATATCCTTCAGGATCGAATAGGACACATCTATGGCGAATGTGCGCCCACCCACTGTCTGCTTAACGCCAGCGCCAAAGGCAAAGGATTCGAGGTCGTAATTCCACTTATAGCCCGCGCGCACAGCTACCAGGTTCTGGACCCAGAGTTCGGCTCCAAAGTGATAGCGTTGCTCGAAATCTACGGGGAATACGCTCTCGGCTGCCAGCGTCAAATAGGTCGGATCGCCTTTTTCGCCATAAACTTCGGCAGCCAGGCCCATGTTGTAGGTCAGGGGCATCAGGTAGGAGAATGCCTCTTCCCGAGCTTTCTGGTCTGGGCCGAAGTTCTTGAAAGACATGGCTACGCGCAGGCTTCTGAACCCGGTGTAGAAATGGCTGCCCAGGTCTATGGTAAATGTGCTGGTTTTTTGCGTGTAAAGCTTTTCCTGCACATAGTTGGCCTTGGCACTGAACGAGAATTTGTCCGTGAATTTTATGGCGTAGAGCAAGCCCACCGCCATGTAGTTCACATCGACAAACTGACCCGTTCCACTCGGCTGGAAGATGGTGGTTTCTTCGATGGGTTCAACCTGCTGTGTAATCAGGCTGATACCCAGCACTTCGCCCCGAGACGAGTGGGTGTTGAAGACGGCTGCCGCCGAATACAGTTCTGTGCCTGCCAGCCATTTGGTGTAGTTGGCTTGATAGGCGAACTTTTCCACGTGGGTCAGGCCAGCGCCGTTCCAGAAGATGGCGTTGATATCATCGGCAATTGCCGTGTATGAATCACCCATCCCCACGGCACGAGCACCCTGTCCGATTTTCAAAAA
>JAGWBW010000395.1:0-1214 GCA_021295695.1 Candidatus Latescibacterota bacterium | reverse complement strand
GAAGCCGAAAAGATGTGGATTTTGCACTTTTGGGGAATTCCCACAAAGCGCAGATTTCGACTTCTGGGATAGTTATGCTTGTCATCCACAAAATAGGGATTTGGCACCACTGTCACCTTTCGGTCGAGTTGATCGGTTTCGGTGGTGGTCGGTTGGAAGGGTCGTCTGTCATCGGCGTCGTAGGTGCGCGCAGTGGCAGGTCCCCAACCGCTTTCGTACCCACCCGTGGCATGGGCGCGCGCCCTGCCTGTAGGCAAATCCGCGAGCACCATTCCGGCACCCATCCAGTCGCTATAGCCACTGTTGTAGGGTCGCACCGAGTAGTGATATGCAAATCCGGCGGCCGTAGCCTGATCTTCATACGTGTACTTGCCGCCAGCGAGCGACCACTGTCCGTTGAGGCTGGAACTGCTTTGCCCCTTCAACACGGTATCGTGCAATTCCCAGGGTCCCCAACCAAACCAGGTGGAGCGATAGACGCGGTAGCCCACGATGTCCTGTTGTCCGGTGTAGGGATTGACCGCGCGGTCAGAAACGTCTGACCATGCAATCTGTTGCCGGGCAAATCCACTGGAAGTCAGATCATCGGGACTGATAAATGCATTCATCGGTGCCGGTGGATGGTGAAAATCGGAATCGTAAATAAAATGCGCAAGTTGCACATTCTCAAACGCCGCTTGTTCGCCCAGGGTTTTGAATTCCTGGATTTTTGTTTCTACCGGCGCATCCGAACGGTCCCAGGTCAGAATATCCTGGTTCTTTATTTGAGCCGGGTGACCGGCGACATAAGCCATCACGATCTTGGCACTTTCGCCCGCCTGAAGCGTGTACGGACCATAGACTTGCGAGAAAATGTAAAATTTTCGGTCATCTACATTGCTCTCGTTCGGGTTGTTTTTGATTCCCCCTTTTAGCATGTCACCATACATCTGGGACTCGGTGTCTTTCTCGGTATAGGGATCGTCAAAGTCGTCCTTGGATCGCGCCTGCCACCACTGCGCCGAGAAGGGCTGATCGCCCTGTGGCTGCACATATTTGCCCATGTCGTTGGTGTTAAATGTGTGCAGTCCCGGGGCATCGGTGAACGCGATGGGTGCCATCACGATGTGTTGCGGTGCTCGAAGCTGGCCTTCGGTTGCATCAATCGCATCCGAATCGGTATGGCCCAGTCGTTTGAAATACGGGTCGCCCGTGTCGTCGTATGGCGACAATGG
>JAGWBW010000128.1:7471-33022 GCA_021295695.1 Candidatus Latescibacterota bacterium | reverse complement strand
ATGGCAAATATCTCAATTTTTTCTGAAATTTGAACGTTCACTACCTTCTTTTTTTACTAATTTCAGCGATGGTATCACCGGTTATTTTGACAGTGTGGGTATCTGCTCGCTCAACGTCCTCACGGGCAGCTCTGGCCTCGGCACTATCAGCGGACTGATATCGGGAGATATTTCACGTTAAGGGGTACAATGGCGGTGTTCATTCGCAGTACGGCACAGCCACGCGCTCCCCATTGCACATGGCCGATTCGTGTGCGCAGACGCCCGCAGCAGTCCAATTCGCTGCTGTGAAAACGTCCACAGCCGGAGGACGATGCTCGACGATGCTCCGGACGAACTCGTGGGCCATAGGGATCCCGGTTTGGCGTCGGATCCGGCTGGTGCGCACAACTTCCGCAATCGCATCGGGCACCAGGTCAGCCATTGGGGGTAGGTCCATCCTCTTGACGGATACCTTGCGGCCCCGCTGACCATCAGGGAGGACACCGGCTTCCGCTTCGAACACCACGGGATCCTCGCCCGCAATCTGGGGCGACTCGAAACTCAGGCGGCTGCCGTAGAGGTAGAACCGGTCGCTCAGGAAGCTTCGCGCAAACCGGTGGAAAGACGCTGTTATCTCACAGACCGCATCCAACCCTGTGAGTTCGAAGACTGCACTCTCCGTGGTATACGGGCTTCCGTACTGCCGTTCTTCTTCGGGGAGTGTTCCTGAGCCCCTGCACTGGACACCCGCCACTGTACAGCCTGTCACGTGAAGCAGGGGCCCAAGTCCGTGATAGCAGTAGTACATTGGCGGCAGGCCGCGCCAGTAGTCGGGCCAGCCTTCCATGTTCTGATAATGAACACCACGCATTAGCTGCAGGTCCCCAAACGCTCCGTCCCGGTACAGTCGCCGGACGTACAGACAGGCAGCAGAGGCGATTTCGGTCTCCATCAGCATGTACGTCTGCCCGGTCTCCGTCTTGGTGGCGACCACACGGTTCACGTCTTCCAGGCTGAGTGCCATGGGAATGGCACATGCGCAGTGTTTGCCCGATTTCATCACGGCGATTGACTGTTCCACATGCAGCGGAATCGGTGTTACCAGATGCACTGCATCGTATTCATCCGATGCCAGCACTGAAGCCAGGTCGCCGTGTCTCCGCTCGATTCCGAGTTTATTGCCGACGGTGTTCAGCAGCCTTTCATCCGGTTCGCAGATACCGACGTATGCCACATCCGGAAGAGCCGCGTATGCGGCCGCCCAGGTTTGTCCGAAGTTTCCGAGTCCCACAACGGCGATACGGATCTTTCCAGCAGTCATCTTTTCATCTCCATTGATAATACCAAGATCTATCGGAATTTCGCGCTATTAAGTGGTCAACACGGTGCGATTTCCATCGTGCTACTGAACGAAGCTCATCCTTCGTGAGATATCCGCGATCTCGAATCCCTTCTTTAAGACCAGAGAGATCTATCTCGTCGAACTCGTATCTCTGAGCTAGCGGCTTTAGATCAACTATTTTGCAGCGCAATCTGGGCTTCATTCGAACTCTTTGTATAATCATTGCCTATACCGGAAAATCTCGGAATATCCGAGCAAGGGCTTTGTGTCAACAAGCCTAAAGTTGCCGAGTGCATTTATGCACGAACGATAAGCCCAACTGCTTCAGCGTTGGGTAGTTGGCGTTAGAGATGCGCCCGCCTATCTTCCAACAAGGAATGCTCTGTCCAATTGCGTTTGACTTCGGCATGGTCACTTCCTATTTTGCCCTCTGGAAGATATTTTGCTACTTGGATCGATTTTTTCGGAGGATTGGACGGATGGCGGCTAAACCGAGTTTTCGCAAGCCAGCGCCGGAAGAGGTGATGGAACTGACCGGCATCGGTACTGGTACAGGCAATGGGATGGTGGTCTTAGACGACGGCTCCTTGATGATGGTTGTGGGGAGTCGTTTTCATATCTCGATTGACGGCGGACAGACCTGGGGCGAGTCGCGGCCGCTGAACTGCGAGGCGATGGGAAGTCCGTCCAATCTGTCGTGTATAAAGATGCAGTGGGGCAATCTGGCGCGGGCACACCGGGGGAGGGAGGAGGCGGGACGGGGGACGGAGATGTTCAACTGGAATCCTTTTTATTTGTCGGTGTCTGAAGACGAAGGTCAGGCCTGGGCGGGCGCGTGGCCGATGAAACTGCTGGGTGGGCCGTACCACGATGCGATGATTCAGCTATCAAGTGGGCGGTTGCTGATGCCCAGCCGGATCTGTCACAGCAACAACCAGCACCCGGGTTTGGAATACGAGCGGGTGAGCACTTACGGGACTTGGAAGGGGCTGCGGTTGCAGGTGAGCGGACATTATCACTATCCGGAGGTAGATATCGCCGCAGTGAGTTATTCTGACGACGAGGGACAGACGTGGCAGCAGTGCCAGGGGCAGCTGATGGGCTGGTTCGACGCGGAGGGCATTCCCAACGGGCGCGGAGGAATTACAGCGGTGGATGAACCCAGTGTGGCGGAATGCGCGGATGGGCGGGTGATGCTGCTGGCACGATCTACTGTGGGGCGGCTCAGACCTGGACGCCGATTTTGCCGAGTGATCTGGCGAGTTCGTATTCGCCGCCGAGGCTGCGGCGGATTCCGAGCACGGGCGACTTACTGTGTGTGTGGAATCAGGTGTCGCGGGATGAGATCAAACGGGGCTATCGGCGGGGGAGACTGTCGGCGGCGATTTCCAGGGATAGTGGCGCGAGCTGGGAGCGGTTCAAGACAATCGAGGTGAGCGACGGTATGGAGGACGTGGAGCGGGTGGTGCCGCAAGAGCCGATTACGCCGGTGGTCGGGCTGCCCGATGTGGGCACGCTGCCGGAGGGTTTCGCCACCTTCGATTACCCCAATGTGTGGTTTGCGGGCGATAAGGTGTACCTGACCTACCACCGGAGCTGGGTCGAAGTAGATGAGGATGCCGGGGAAGCGGTGACATTGGGGGAACGAAAAGAGAAGGCGAGGAAGCCGCGCGAGATGGTGCTGCGCATTTATCCGCTGGCGGAGTTTTACCGCTGATCTGAGAAACCGAACAATGAACCGGGACGAATGCCCAACGAGATACTTACTCTATGGCGAAGAAATAGCCGTTGAGATGATGGGGGAAGACTTTGTTGCCATACAAAGCACTCCTTTCAAATTGTTTTACAAGATTCCTGTCCCAGTCGGCAGGTAAGGCGCACAAGTCCTTCCTCACTCGGTATTTCAGATTCTCCAGAAAACCCTACTGATCTGAAGCAGGCCAGACTTGCCACGTTCTTTGGATCGATTTCTGCGATCAGCGCGGAAGCCCTGGCGATTTCCGGACGCCGCTTGAGCAGATGGAGAATGCGGCGACCATACCCGCGTCGCCTCGATCCTGGATTCACCACGAGGTACACACTCCCTACTTCTTTCTCGATTTCGCAAAGGACAAGACCAACTGTCTCGCTCTCTTGCACTGCGACCCAAGCATAGTATTGTGGCTCTGATTTGATGTAACTCACCAACCTGTCGGAAGGCTCCTCAACCCATCTTTTGGTATCTGGATTGCTGAACCAGCTTTTGAGTATCGGCAAATGTGAATGGTCGAGTGACTCAAAGATCAACTCAGACTTCTGTCGATTGCGACCCATTGATTTCCCTGTTCTATCAGCCATTATTACCCACTTTGGCAGCTAACGGTTGCCATCGACGCAGGTGTGGCAATTTTACCACTTATCCAGATTGCTATCAAAAAAACTCATAATAACCCTGGAATCCGGCCTAAACGTTAGGTTGCTTCTCGCCTACTGGACAGTCGCTCATATTCAAGAAATTTCTCTCGAACCAACCCTCAAAGCCTTCCTTGATCGAATCTGTTCGTCCAAAACAGTAGAAAGCTGCACCGGCATTCAAACAGACCATGTCCAGAATTGGTTCGGGGGTTTGGTACTGTAAAAGAGATAGGAAGATTTCTGCATTCTCATCACTATCACCACCTGGAATTTTACTGTAATCCCGTTTAGCTATCCCAAAATCTGAAGGCGAAATCTGGTATTCTCTGGTCACACCTTCGGCCACTTCAAAGAATTGCACTCAGGCATTGTTCAGCCTCATCGGCCTGGAGAGATTCACCCTCTCTGAGTTTATCAATGTATTTCGAGATCATAGGGAGGTGCTTCCTATTTACAAAAGAGCAAGAGGTAAAGGAGTGCAAGCGACGCAGCGGCACTGCCCGCTCAGATAACAAATCGGCGCACACAACAACCCCATCTATTCTCAGGAATGTCCCACCCTCTGCACGATACTGGAGATATTCGATTGTATCTCCCTTCGAAAAACTAAAGGTATCGTAACCGCTACGACCTCGGTAGTAATCCGTTCTAGACAAATAGAACACCCTTCCGTACGAGGTACCGTGGATTGCGCCATCTTCCCGAGCAAGAAAGAGACCGGGCATAATGGTTCTGAAGCGGACATCGCTATGCATGATTATCTCACCGCGGACGGGGCTAATCGTATCCGCAACACTGGCTTGCGCCGTGGGTGCAGTTCGCAGGACTATCTCATCTCCAGAAGCCTGAATCCTGTGGGGACCTTCACCCGGAAAGATACTGCATTCAAATCCTAAACTTGGTCCCAATAGTGCAGTGACAGCGAAAATTCCAGAAAAAAAAACGGTCCTCTTCATACGGCTCTCCTTCATAATTGCCGTCTAACGTTCTTGCCGTGCCTGAACCGCAAAGCGATTGCGCGAAGGGCGTAGCCCGAACTGGGCATGGTCGTGATATATGATGTGGGATGCCTTCAATCGCTAATCAGACTGAGGTCAGGTCAAGAGCAAAGTGAACCTCGCCGCCAAAGTGACCATCCCGATGGTGGGTGATACGAAAACCGAACCGTTTGTAGAACGCGATAACCTCAGACCAGGCAGAAGTGGTTTCCAGGACAATGCGTTGAAATCCCAACGCTTTAGCCTCCTGGCAGAGCCGTTCCAGTATTTGCCTGCCAATTCCTCGTCTCCGAAACTCCGGTGACACGGACATCCTGACTATCTCTGCTACCTGGTCTGACTTCGGAATCAGCGCGCCCGAGCCAATAATTCTGCCATCAAACCAGGCGACCAGAAATGTGGCATCATCGTAGGAGGCACTGATGTCGTTCAAATCTGGATTTAAGGTAGGGTCAATTTCGCCCCAGTGTTCGGCAAGTCCAGCTAAAATCAGGCTCTGAACAGCTTCTTGATCCTCGCTCTCAAATGGCTTTATCGAGATTTGCTGTGTATCCATTACCTTTTGAGACAGCCCTTTCCTCTATTTCTGAAGTAACACTCTCTTCAGTGTGTGAATTTGAGATTCCTTCATTTTCAGGTGTTCGAATTTTGGCATCTCACCCAAGAGGTGCGTCATACTTTCAGGATAGCGATTACCATAATCTCCAAGCATATACTCCTTCACGATCATATCGTCAGATATGCCAATATTTTTCAATAAGAGGGCAATCCCCACTCCTGTGCGATCTTTCCCGCTTGTACAGTGCAGGAGCGATGGCCAAATGGTTTCGTCTGCTAAAGTGTTATATAGCCTCTGTATCCATTCCTTAAAAATCTCGGACTCAAAAATGTAGTTGTTCATTGTGTCAAGCGGCGCAACTTGCAGAAGTCTAATGTTTCTGAAATCAGGATCTTTCTCGCGCCTCAAGTTGACGATTGTCTTTAATTGGAGCAGGTTATCCCGAGTCGAGATTTCATCCAGAGCACCACTTCGATAGAGGACACTTGACTTGAAGATCTCAGACCCAAGAATTTGATTCAAGCTGTTTCCAACATCGCGAAAGTTTTTCACTCCGAGCATATCATCTCTACAGTAGTTGGTTTTTACGCTTATGGCCAACTCGGCTGGATAAGGTGGACGTGTTGGTGGCATAGTGGGTCTTCTTTTTAACTATTCATAAGGTACCCACCAAAACGGGTCAAGTCCAAAAAGGCTTGTTTTGAACTGCTTTCACAGTTGTAAACCACCACCTCTTGTAGCCACTCCTACACACGCAATGTATGGCGTATCCACAAGATAGCAGTGGATTGTGGTCGATTATTATACCCCCCGAAGCAGACTCTATCATCACCTCCAAGTGTTCATTATCGGACACTACTGTATCAAAATCGGACACTTTTCAAATTATCAATTTAAGCGATTTTTCATAAATTATTGTTATTTAAACATTTAATTTTTTGGCACGGTTATTGCTTTAAAAAATTGTGCAACCTGATCGCACCCTAATTACTGGCGAATATGGACCGGGAGAATAAAATGTTTTGGAATTACCTGATTGTCGCGCTGAGAAACCTGTTGAGAAACAGGGTTTACACATACGTGAATGTGATCGGCCTGGGTATTGGAATGGGTTGCTGCGTCATGATCATGCTCTTTGTCCAGGATGAACTGAAGTATGATCGGTTTCACGAGAACGCAGATCGCATCTATCGCGTGTTGTGGCAGGGCAAAACGGGAAAGAATGTCTGGCTTCTGCCGGTATGTTCTGCAAGAGTTGGAGAAGAACTCGCCAGATACCCAGATGTGGCGCAGATCGTTCGCCTGAATCGAGATGCGCGTGGTGTGCGTCTCGGCAATGTGTATGTGCGAGAAGAACAGTTTTTTTATGTGGAAAACAGTTTTTTTGACGTATTTACAGTCCAATTCATTGCTGGTTCTGCTGAGACCGCCCTGAATAATCCAGACGCCGTGGTCATTACCGATGAGGTTGCAAAGAAATACTTTGGAAGTGACGCGCCATTGGGGAAAACTCTCGCGCTCAGTGATGGATCTCTACTGACCGTAACCGGCGTAGTGAAGGGCTTTCCGCCTCAGTCGCACTTCAGGTTCGATTTCCTCGCCTCCATCAACGCCTTTGTTCCCTATCAGTTTGCTCGCAATAAATGGGGCGAGGCGATCACCTATACCTACGTACTCTTGCAAGAAAATGTAAACCCTTCCCAAATAGAAGCGCGACTACAAAAACACGTTGATAGCCTTAATCTCGAAGGTCAACCTTCTTATTCTTTTGAACCCATTACAGACATTTATCTTCACTCGCGTGCAACGCGATTCGCACTATCCCCTCACGGAAGCGCAGCCACTGTTTACACATTTGCACTGGTAGGTGGCATCATTTTGCTTCTGGCCTGTATGAACTTCATCAATTTGACCACCGCGCAGATGAGGCAGCGCATGCGAGAGATTGGCATGAGAAAAGTACTTGGCGCAGATCGGACCTCTTTAATCACCCAGTTTCTCCTGGAAACCTTTGGTTACGTCATCGTCGCCGCAATTTTTGCAATGATGTTCTGCGAGTTGGGAATGTCGATTGTCAATGATCTTTCCGGGAAAAAGCTGTCAGAAGAGGTCTTACTTTCACGGCAGGGAATAACCCTTTTCGCGAGCACAGCATTTTTTGTCGTCGTGGCAGCGGGGGTATATCCGGCGTTTATCCTATCCGGCCTCCAGCCTGTTCAGGTACTCTTTGGACACCTGAAATTGCGGATGAGAGGAGGGATGCAGCGTGGATGTCTGATCGTTTTTCAATTTACCATCTCCATTTTCCTGATCATAGCTACGCTCGTTGTGGATGCACAATTGAAATACGCGCAGCAGAAAAAACTCGGCTTTGATAAGGAGCACTTACTCGCAGTACATGTGCAGAGACAGATTGGAAGAATCGCCTACGCACTCAGAGACCGTCTTGCAGACCTGCCCGAATCTATTGCGGTTTCTTTTGCGTCGGCTATCCCCGGGCAAACCATCAGCGCAATGGCCATCACGCCCGAACAACCCGCGCTTGAAAGGGAATCCTCCCTGCTATTCGCCCGGGCTGATGAATATTATGTTGATGTCTTAGACTTGCACATTATCGAGGGAAGAAATTTTGCACCGCTATCATTTCCTTCTGATTCCACCGCATTCCTGATCAATCAGGCTGCGGTTCAGGCCATAGGCTGGAAAGGTGACGCGATTGGCAAAAGGATCGGGATAAGTGGGGAACTGAAAACGATTAATGGACCTGTGATCGGCATTGTCGAAAATTTCCATATCGAATCTCTATATAAACCCATCCAGCCTCTAGTGATTCCATTTCTGCGCGGGCCTTCGCCATACATCCTGATTCGTTTCAAACCGGGCACTGTGGCCGATCAGATCGCTGCGGTGCAAAGGGTTTGGTCAAAAATCGTCCCGGACTATCCTTTCAAGTATTCCTTTGTCGATGAAGACATTGAACAGCTCTATGCGTCAGAGCGTCGGACTGGAAAGGTCTTCCAGGCCTTCGCTGCCGTCGCCATTTTCATTGCTTGTTTGGGGCTTTATGGCCTGAGTTTTTACATCGGAGAGCAGAAAAAAAAGGAAATTGCCGTTCGAAAGGTCCTGGGATGCTCTGAGGGTGGCATCGTAGGGTTGATTTTGAAAGACATTGCAAAATTGATTGTTGTGTCCTTTCTGATTGCCGCGCCGATCTCCTATTATGCGATGGGTCGCTGGCTTGCAGAGTTCGCTTACCAGATTGATTTGAGTCCGTGGTCGTTCTTATTGGCGGGTATGATGGCAATGACGATTGGCATGGTCACTGTCAGTTGGCAAGCCATCGCGGCTGCGCGAACAAATCCCGTGGATACGCTTAAAAATCAGTAAGAAGAATAGAAACTCAACATCACAGGAGGCATACGATGAAACGATTACTGATCGCAGTGACAGCCCTATTATTGGGCGCAAATGTTTGGGCTGATGGAGATCACCTATTGGGAACCTGGCGCGGCACGCTTCCCGCCACCGAACTCAAATTGCGCCTCGCGTTTCACATCAGAGAAATAGAAGATGGACGGCTGTTTGCGAAGATGGACATCCCAGACCAGGAAGTGATAGGCATACCGGTTTCCCAAGTCACGCACACAGATTCAAACTGGTCCTTCATGATCAATTATATAAACGGTAAGTATGAAGGAATAGAGTCTGGTGCGGGTAAAATTGAGGGAACATGGACCTGGACACAACGCGGGCAGAGTTTGCCCCTCACCCTTTTTCGCGAAAACAACACGCTGAGCGGAGCGTTGGGCATGCCGTTTCCAGAAACTGACATCATGCTCCAGTTTGCGAAAGATGAAGAAGGGCACTTTTTCGCCAAATTCGCAGGTCCCCAACAAAGAGGAAAAATCATTTCTGTACGTGCCGTACGCGTCGAAAAAGACAGCATCACCGTGGTCGTGGATGACAAAAGTTCATTTTTCGGCGTGTTCGATGAACAGGTTGTGAAGGGCAAGTGGAAGATAGAAAAGTTTATTATGCCGCTGGAACTTCGCAAAGAAATGTCAAAATAATAGAGGCTGGTTAGTTAGCAGCAAAAGCGGTTAATAGTTAGCTGATCGCTTTTTAAAAAAGGAGTCTTAAAATGATCAAAACCGTCAACCTCCAGAAAGTCTATACCACTGAAGAAGTGGAAACAACCGCCCTGAACAATGTCACCATAGATATTGAACAAGGTGAGTTTGTCGCCATTATGGGGCCATCAGGATGTGGCAAATCCACGCTCTTGAACGTACTCGGCCTGCTGGACAACCCGAGTGGCGGAGAATACCGAACGGCAAAGAGCCAATACCCGCAAATCAAATATCGGCTTTGTATTTCAAAGTTTCAATCTCATCGACGAACTGACCGTAGCCGAAAATGTGGAACTGCCCCTGCTATATCTGGGCTTACCAACCAGCGAGCGCAAACAGCGCCTAAATGAATCGCTGGAATACATGGGCATCAAACACCGCGAAAAGCATTTCCCTCAGCAACTGTCAGGCGGTCAGCAGCAGCGCGTGGCCGTAGCGAGAGCCGTCATATCAAACCCTAACATCATCCTCGCAGACGAGCCAACGGGTAATCTGGACTCAGCAAACGGCAACGAGGTAATGGACTTGTTGACCGAACTGAACAAAAACGGCACCACAATCGTCATGGTGACGCACAACTCGCACGACGCGGGATACGCGCATCGCATCATCCACTTGTTCGACGGTCATGTCGCGACAGAAAATATTAAAGAACCGCGCGATTATCAACGTCACAAAATCCAGGTACACGGAAAGAGAGAAATGGTAGGTGTGGGGGATGGGATTGGGATGTAGGTAGATCCCAGGCGAGAGAACCTTCACGATCTGGAATAGGTTCTCCCTCAAAACCTATATAATCCTGGAATCCGGCCTATCTATATTTTCACTCCTGCCTACTGGACAGTCGTTTATATTCAAGAAATTTCTCTTGAACCAACCCAAAGCCTTCCTTGATCGAATCTGTTCGTCCAAAACAGTAGAAAGCTGCACCGGCATTCAAACAGACCATGTCCAGAATCGGTTCGGGGGTTTGGTACTGTAAAAGAGATAGGAAGATTTCTGCATTCTCATCACTGTCACCACCTGGAATCTCACTGTAATCCCGTTTAGCTATTCCAAAATCTGAAGGCGATATCTGGTATTCCCTGGTCACACCTTCGGCCACTTCAAAGATATGCGTGTGTCCAGAAATGGAGATCTCATCAATTCCTGGCTCTCCGACAACAATCAAGAAGCGTTTACGCCCAAGATGGCGGAGCACTTCTACCAGTTGTCTGCCCATCTCGACATCAATTGTTCCGAGTATCTGATATTGAGGATTGGCAGGATTGCATAATGGAGCGCTGAGATTGAAAATCGTCCTCCTGGCAACCATTTGTCTGGCGGTCACCACTTTTTTCATTACTGGATGGTATGTGCGGGCAAACAGAAAACATACATTCGTTCTCTTGAAAATGTTCTCTAAACGGTCATCTCTGAAATCAAACTCGCAGTCGAGTTCTACCAGCAAATCAAAGCTTCCATTCGGTCTCTTTGAGCCTTTATTGCCGTGTTTCACAACCGGAACGCCGCCAGCAGATAAAACGAACGCGGCGGTTGTAGATACGTTGAATCGATTTAAACCACTTCCACCTGTGCCACACGAATCAATGACGTTGGAAGGGAGAGGTACTGGTCTTGATCTGGCCAATAAAGCTCTTGAAAATCCGAGAATTTCATCGGCAGTTTCGCCTTTCACAGAGAATGCTATGAGCAGTTCTGCGATTTGTTCGTCTGGCAGATTGCTTTCCAGGATTGAACTCAGACAGTGTTCAGCCTCATCGGATTGGAGAGATTCACCCTCTCTGAGTTTATCGATGTATTTCGAGATCATAGGGGGCACGTCCTAACGTATTCGAAATTTACATACCGATCTCAACGATTGACCACAGGACCAGTTCATCTACGCTAACCTTTATTGCTTCCTGTGGGAAGGATCGGTCGATTTTGGGGCATGCGACTCCCGCAAAAACGCAAAGGTCACAAAGAGTGCAAGGAATGCCGGAAGGACTGCGAGCAACAATACGCCAAGCAGCGGAGCGATCAACAAAGAGAGATCCATGAGGGAATCAAATGCCCCCATGGCGGCTCCTATATATGAAGTCTCAAACGCCTCCGAAGCGTACACGAATGATAATAAGTATGGAACTGCATTTGTAAGACAGAAGAGAACGTAGAACCCTATCAGCAGGGATAGACTGTCGGCATAGACCAGTCCCACTCCCGATAGAACCAGGATCCCGAGAGAGGCAAGAACACAAAGTTTTCGTCCCGCTTTCTCAGAAATTACTCCGGTGAAGTATGAGGACACACTGAATGCAAACGAACCGGTTGTCAGAATTAGCCCGATCTCCCATGCCTCGAATCCCAACACCTCGCCCTTTGTCGGCACAAATACCCCGAAAATCCCGAAGGCAAACAGACCCGCGAACCCCATCAGAAGATAGACGAATACGCGACTGTTCCCAAAGGTTGCGCCAAGGCTGCGAAAAACGCCCAGATGGTGCTCTGATGAAGCCCGTTCTCCACCCTTGATCAGATAGAAAGCTGCACAGAAGGCCACGAGTGAGAGAAGCCCATCTACAAGGAATGGGGCCCGAAGCGAAGCCAATGAAAGCGCTGCTCCCAGGGCGGGGCCAACCACGAAGGACAGTCCCTGACTGCTTCTGAGGATCCCGAAGAACCGCCCTGGGGCATCCTTGCCAAGCGTTGAAGTGATTGCCAGGAGAGCGGGCATCGAGATGGCATCAGCGACACCACCGAGGACTCGAAGACCTACCAGATGGACCCAGTCGCTCGCAATCAGACACAAAAGAGATGAAACTGAACCGAGGGCTGTGCCTACCAGAATGAGACGTTTCCGTGAGAAGCGATCCGCAAGGGCACCTGCGAAGAATTGGGCGACGACCACTGTGGCAAGGGCGGCCGATACGACTATGGGTATCTGGTACGTTTCAGCCCCGAGTTCCGTGCTGAGTCTCGGCAATACGGGAAGGCTGACGAGAGTACTCAGGAAGATGATGAACGCCATCAAGCCGATGGCATACATCCTGTGCAGGTCAGATGTCATTCCTCTTCCTCTATAGGGCAGGTTGTCGAATGGCCGAAGGAGCGCAGCGACTGAAGCGCGGACACATGGTTAAGCGTCCGTGTTGTTTTTGTTATCTTATTTTTGGGTGGGAAACAAGTGTTGCAGAGAATTCTTGGTAGGTAGCGTATCATCAAAAGGTTCGATTTTATTATTCTCAACAATAACTGATGAACGATCTATTGGAGCAACATCGATTTCAACAACTGATATCTTTGGATCGTTGATATAAAAAACATTGTTCACAACAGTGTTATCCCTCCCTGTTGGGGCAGGGATATTTTTCTGACCAAGATAATCTACCCTTACTGGATCGTCCGTTTTTTTATTTAAAATCTGAATATATCGAGTCAGGTTCTTATTAGATCCGATGAATTTATTATCCTTTATGATGTTGGCAAATCCCGCCAGTTTGACAACCTCTTTATTGTAGGATTTTTCATAACAGTATAGAATATTATTCCGGACGGTTACAAATGAGGCCGCGTATTTGATATCGATATATTGCCCCAGTAATCCCGGTCCCAATATGCTTTCCTCAATTATGATATTATGGGCTCTTGCCATTTTTCCTCTTTCTTCAAGCCCTTTTGATGAACCAATATAAAAGCCTTCTCCTTCATGAGCGTTATAATCTTTATCCAGCCATTCTCCAATATGATGGATTTTCATTCTTCTAAAGGTGTTATGGTGACTTTCATTCCTGATAGCTACAGCAGTGTTATGTGTATGATGTATATGCACATCTTCAATAATATTATGGTGTGATCCCGATCCCAATAAATATAAACCGATACGAAAACCATGCGTGTTCCAATACCCCTTGCCGACAGACACTTTCTTCCCGGTTATTTCTATGCGGGAAATGTTCCAGAACGAGCCACTTAGTTTGATTGCTACCAAATCATCTTCCTTTTTTTGACCAACTGTGGAAATTACAGCATATCGACCCTGGCCCGTGCTGTCTTTTGATGTAAGGGTGATTCTATTTTTATCGGACCCATTTGCCTGTAGCTTAAAACTCGTATCGATTTCATACACTTTGCCGCCCTGAAGCACAATCGTATCACCTGGCTTGACGGTATCCAATGCATCGTAAACATCCTTGCTTGTAGCGCATTGATAAATATCGCCAGCGTAAAGCACATTGATATTGGCAATCAAAAGGGAAAAGGAAATAATCAAAGGGGGCAAGAGTCGTTTAGGGGCTAAATTGTCGATGACGTTTTTCATACAATACATCCTGCACCATATAAAAAATAAAGGAGACTACGAGTTTTTCCGTAGCCTCCACTGATGATCCTGCCAATGCATTTCACTTTTTTGAATAGAACTTTTGATCTATTAAAACGGGCTTTGTTTTTAAGAGGGGGACGGCAAAGCTGTGAATATCCTCTATCATAGCTACAACAAATGCTTCATCCACTCGTCTGCCCCAGTAGAATCCATGGTCTTTGCCTGGATAAATTTTCACTTCGATCGTCTTTCCACCATCCCTAATCGCAGGAATAATATAATCCATATTGACGTGTTTCAAAGGATGGACATCTCCGTGAAGGACGAGTAGGGGAGTTTGAAAACGGCTTACTTTGTCTTGAACTTTGGCAACAATAGCTGGTGTCCAAAACTTCGCAGGATCGTTGATTGGCTCATACCGAACTGCCTGGTCAGCTGAGGGTTTTGTCAACATCCCAGCAAAAATAATCGAAGCAGGTTCCCCAGCAACTGCCGCGCTTACAGAGGTTCGGTTGTTCCCTGCTTTCATTGGCATCCTGAGCCAAGACAGGCACAGTAAAAAGAAGCACTAACAAAACACTCCGTACGAGGGTCATTTTTTTCCTATGGCGTCCAATGTGCAATTCGAAAAATAAGAAACTTGCAGAATATATTACGGTGGATCTTATAAGTCAAAGCCTATCCCCATTCGACAGCCGTGCGACCTCCCCACGCAGTCGGGCATTCTCTGCTACGATCTTGCCAGCGCGAACGTCTGCCTCCCTGAACTTTGCCATGAAAACCGCTCCGTTTGGCGTGCGATTGTAATCATAAATGATGTAGATTGTTCCATCGCCTGCCTGCACGCCATCGGGATAGGTGATCTTCTCCCGTTCATCCAGCATGAGTCCGCCCTGCCACGTCTGGCCTTCATCATCGGATACAAACGCCACCAGTTTCTCGCGTCTCGTCTTTTCGCTCATGGATCCATGTTTGACCAATAACAATGCGCCAGATTTCAAACGACGTACAAAAAATCGGGTGGTAGGATGTGGTATTTTAAGACGTTTAACGGGCGTCCAGGTCTTTCCAAGATCGTAAGAAACTGTCTGACCGATGCCACGGACTCGTACCAGCATCCAGAGTGAGCCATCCTTTCGCTCAACAATCATCGGTTCATCAGGGCCTCGCAATTCCGCGTTGACAATATTGGCAGTACCACGAAGCTCGAAGGTCTTGCCATGATCGCGCGAGGCGTAGACCTTGATGCTGTTGTCAGTCTTCCATACAGACGAGGTAAAGAGCCAGTCGCCATTCGATAGTACCGTTGGTTTGTTCAGCATGATGCCATTCCCCAATCGACGCGGTTTCGACCATGTTGGGTTCTCAGCATCTGGATTGCTGGTGACAATAGTCCATATGCCGTAACGACCATCTTGTTGACCAAAACTCTGTCCCCAGAAAACCCACATCCGATCCTGGGGGTCAGTCCAGATGGAAGCGGACATAGCCCGAACGGCCCTACAGGGCAGTACCATGACTTTTGGATCTGACCAGGTGTGTCCATCGTCATCACTGCGAATCAAGATCTGGTAGTTTCGCGGGCTTTCGACATCCCGCCCGTAAACTGCCCACAACCGTCCCTTCGCGGTGCGGCGGCACATGCTGTTTCCACGGATTGACAATGA
The DNA here is from genome assembly GCA_021295695.1 of Candidatus Latescibacterota bacterium. Taxonomy (GTDB): domain Bacteria; phylum Latescibacterota; class UBA2968; order UBA2968; family UBA2968; genus VXRD01. The sequence goes on along the minus strand of JAGWBW010000128.1, from coordinate 17,647 downwards.
CCGTCGCCGGTTCGAGTGCAATATCGGCATCACGCTGTTTCTCAGGTTCGGCATCTGTCATGTTGTTTTCCTCAATCTGGGCAGTGTATGGCCAGTAACAAAAGCGCAAGTGGACCTGTTACAGGTTTGGATCTCATAAGAATGCGAATCCGTGCGTATAGACCCTCGTATTCCGATTCTAGCCTGCCATGACACAGCGCATACGATGAGACCACACAATCGAACGAATCGGCTTCAAGTTGTACGTCATCATCTGCATGTCTCTACGGATCTGCTGTGTCTCCGCTTTCCTGCATGCTCAGTCACACGCTTGCCGCTCAAAGTTCCTCACGATCATTCCACGAGCTTTCTCGAATCCAAGTCTCTCGTAGAATATCTGGATCTCCTCAAGTTGGGAATCTGCATATGGCATTTATCCTGAGATCAGTCAAGTCAACAGTATAATCTAAAGCCGTTGTTGTTTAAGTTGGGGGACAATGTATTTCCGCAAGATAAGAAGCCATCTTGCGTGATCAGAATTCCTGAGATACGATCGATAGTCTTCATTCTTTTTCTTACAAAAGCCAGTTTACCACTCATCCAGATTGTGATCAAAAAAACTCATAATAGCCCTGGAATCCGGCCTATCCATATAAGCCATGTCTGAAAAATAACATCTACTATCAAGATCACACATTATCGAATTGAGAGGCGCACCAGGAGTAGTTTTTTGACTTTGATTTGAAGTAAATATCACTTCCATTTGCCAACTGTGAAGAAGGGGAGCAGCCTCACTGTGAACCAGAGCAATACAATTGTGCCAGGTGCCAAAAGTTGAGTCACCAACAGAACGTATTTTTTTTACATAATGGTCGATAATCTGCTGATCTGTGACCTCTTGCTCTTGGGAACAAATTCGCCGGACAAAAACGTTGGGTTGCTCCTTATTTGACAATCCACTGATCACCAGCCCAGAATCGATCGCAAAAGATGGGAGGCCCGATGTTTGATAATAAGCTATTGCCTTTTTGATCGCATTCTTTTCAGGGGTATCACCGTCTTCAGTTACCTCTAATTTTAGTCCCAATTGGATAGGGTCTATAATTTCAATTGAAAACGGCGATAAAATATGTCTAATATGACGAATTTTTTCTTTATTAGCCGTTCCAAATAGAATCTTCTGCATTGGAAATTAAACCTCTGTTCTTTATAGAGTCAAAACGGTGCTTTTTTCTGATCGGATTCAAGATTTTCCTGTCCATAGGATCTCCACACGATCAGAGGTGCGCTGTTTCTTTAGCGATTAGAGCAATGAAATCTCTGAGGCAATTCGCCAACTCGTTAGGCCGCAGCAGCCATATCGCGTGTTCTGCTCCTTGTATGGAAACGAACTTTCCCCTTGGCAATAAGGTGGCCAATTGCTGAATCGGCCAAGACGGTCGAACATCCCGCTCGCCACAGATTAAGATGGCGGGAATGGAGATGTCGGCGATCATTCTGAGAAGATCTGGTTTCCGAACAAACCCGCCCCAGGACTCGTTGACCTGTTCGTTTACTTCCAAATTTGGCGGATACAGGAAATCTGGAACGGTCTCTTGATCCTTTAGACGAGTGTACTGATTACTCCAGGCGCGGTCTTTGTGAATGACACCACCTGAAATCCCAATGATGCCCATTACTCTATTTGCATGCGCGATTGAGTATGCAATCGCCAGATTTGCGCCCCAGGAATGACCCCCAACCACCCAACGATTCAATCCATACGACTCGCGGATTGCCTCCATATCTGAGATGCACGTTTCCACATCATACGGTCCCGGCAGATCTGAGCGCCCACATCCGCGTTGCTCGAAACGGATTACGCAGGCGAGATCTTCTAACATCTCAGCTATAGGCTGCAAGTAATCACAACATCCAGGGCCACCGTTGCACAGAAGAAGGGGTATTCCAGAGCCTTGTGCGGCAGTCCATATTCTGGTCCCTCGCGAGTCAATGTATTTCTCGACCATGAAATTCCCTCTTTTTTCCCTTTTAGACAAGGCTCCCTGCACCCAAGAACCCGGCGCCGCAGGTTTGGCGAAGACGTGTATGTTTTCTTAGAGACTGTTTTAAAACTCATTTTGCCCCTTCTCAGCTATGCGCTATTGCCCTGTCATTCTGAGCGGAGCGCAGCGGAGTCGAAGGAGCGGGGTATGAAGGCGAGTAAATCGAGCATGACTGCGTATGCTTCGGCTACGCTCAGCATGACAAAACGCCGGACATGCGTAACATCAGGTATTAATTTTAAAACAGCTTCTTAGTGAACAATGCTGTACACAAAGGATATCAGACGTCTCCGAGGAAGATAAGGTTCATGTGGTTTAGACAAATGGAATAGGGTTTAGGTTTTTCGACCAAGCTATAGAGGAAAGTTAGCAATTGAGGATATTGCTTTTCGTGCGCGATTTAGCAGGGTGGGATTTGGAAGCTATTTTTGCGCCAGCTTCGCACAACGTATAAGCACTTCTGATATACCGCTTCAGGTAGTGGTTGGAAGGACCGCGTCTATGATGGCGACAGCCTCAGATCGGAACCTCTATGTAGTCACCTGGAGCTATTTTATCAACAGCAGTTTGGATGTCACCAATTCGCAACTGGATGCGTGGCCATGAAGTCGAGAGCAGAACGATGATCGCCAGCTGTCTGCCGGACAGATTCTGTTGGTATCGAAGATTTTGGTCTGTAGAGATCAAGAGTTGGTAGTCATCCTGCTCACTTGCCTGAAGCAACTCGCTGTTTTGAAGGTGGGACCATCCCCGCTCAAAGGCGGTATCGACTGAGTGATTTGACAGATATCGTCGAAGAGGCACGGGGGTGCCCTGATCAAATAGAATCCTCATGAATCAATGGAGCTCGCCAACGCCTTCACTTCGTGATCGAGAACCGTTTCTACCTGCCATCGTTTTACGCCTGGGAACCATTCCAGAAACTGCTCAATCGAAGCTCCATCTTTGAGATTCTCGAAAAGCGCGGATACAGGAACCCGAGTGCCACGAAATATCCAGGCTCCGCTGACCTTTTTGGGATGGCGCTCAACCGCATCGCATGTTTTCCAATTTGTCATACATTTACTCCATTTTCGATCTGCCTGGTGGTATAACCTCAGCCAATCTTATGAAAAAATAGCGCTATCCGTTGGAATAAACAAGAGGATTGTGGGCGTCGCCAAGATGGCGTCGCTTCTGCTTTTGAGATAAGGCTGGCATGGCGCACAACAGTCCCGGCACTTGCTAACCTGCGAAGCGGGTTGTCGAAGGCCAAGGCGCAAATGCACCGTAGCGTAATATCGTTCTCAGTCGGCAAAGTCATGGATTCTTTGATATACCCTCAATTTGGCGTGATCCAATTCCTGCCCATATTCCTGGAAAAACAAAGGAATCCACTCATGCCTAAGATTTCTGCGAATGGTGTAGTAAGCTGCGACAAAATCGAGATATCGATCTCCAACTCCCGCGTAGCCCAAATCAATGTAGCCACTTAAACGGCCATTGTGGATCATTACGTTGGGTAGGCAATAATCCCCATGGGTGAATACCAGGTCCTCAGGTGGCAGGGCGGCCCTTATGCTGTCCAGCTCATCCCGTAGAACATTCCTCGTTTCACCATTTGGTATCTGGCCGTCCAGTACGCCTGCGTCAATCAAGTCTGTCGCCCACACAAAATAGCGTTCCATACGCCAATCCAGGGGGCATGAATCGACCCCTATCGCGTGAATTTCACGAAGACCCTGAGCAAACAGGCGTACGAGATGCGGAATATCTCTTTTGGCATCTTGGTGAATACCAGATACACCAGCAATTTGGGTCATGAGCAGATACTGAATGTCACCTTCTTCGTGGAAGCAGACCACGCGAGGCACGTTCAATTTCCCCTGGAGCCAGGACATTGCCGTTTTCTCGGCCAGAAGATCGGATTCTTGTGGTGCCGTACGCGTACCTCGTACTTTGAGGAACAAATTCTGCCTGCGTGGGTGAGTGTACAGGAACACGTCGGCACACGATGCTGTCCGAAGATTTTCCCCATCTGACTCAAAACCCGCCAGATGGGCCTGGATAGCAGTTGGAAGATTTTCGACTTTCAATGCTCAACTCCCGACTAAGCTACTCTCACCAGATTGCGATCAAAAAAACTCATAATAACCTATGTCTAACATGACGAATTTTTTCTTTCTTGGCCGTTCCAAATAGAATCTCTTCATTGTTCAGCCTCATTGGCGAGGACGGGAGACTCTCAAGTCGCTAAGATATTGTCGATTGTCTGCAGTTCGTCTTCGGTGAAATTCAGGTTGTCGAGAACACCGAGACTGTCCTCGACTTGTTCGGGGCGGCTGGCTCCGCAAAGCGCGGTCGTGACCGCTTCCTGGCGGAGGACCCAGGCGATGGCCATCTGGGCGAGGGTCTGGCCGCGGGCGCAGGCGTGGTTGTTGAGCTTGCTGATTTTGTCGATGGTTTTTTTGTCGAGGCGATTTTTGAGCTGGTGACCCGGGCGAGCAGCGCGAGAGTCTGCGGGGATGCCGTCCAGGTATTTATCCGTAAGCATGCCGCCGTTGAGGATGGAGAAGGCGATGCAGCCGATGCCTTCCTCCTGTAGTACGTCGAAGAGGCCATTGTTTTCCGGTTGTCGGGTAAGCAGATTGTATTTGGGCTGATGGATCAGACAGGGCGTACCCAGGTCGCGCAGGATTCGCGCCGCCTCTTTGGTTTTGTCGGGCGGATAATTGGAGATGCCAACATAGAGGGCGCGACCTGAACGGACAGCGAAATCGAGAGCACCCATGGTTTCTGCAAGCGGCGTGTCGGGATCGGGGCGATGGTGGTAGAAGATATCGACGTAATCTACCCCCAGGCGTTTGAGGCTTTGATCGAGGCTGGCAACAAGGTATTTCCGCGAGCCAAAATTGCCATAGGGTCCGGGCCACATATCAAATCCGGCCTTAGTTGAGATGATCAGTTCGTCCCGGTAAGGCGCCAGGTCGAGCTGGAGGATGCGACCGAGGGTCTCTTCGGCAGAGCCGTAGGGCGGTCCATAGTTGTTGGCCAGATCCAGGTGCGTGATGCCGTGGTCGAAGGCGGTGCGCACCGTAGCGCGTCCGGTTTCAAACACATCAACGCCGCCAAAATTATGCCATAGGCCGAGAGAGAGCAGGGGAAGTTGAATACCGCTGGTGCCGCACCGTCTATATGTCATGCTGTCGTAACGCGATTGGGACGGGAAGTCGGGCATAAAGGCTCCTTTTCTATAGAATCGTTTGTTCACTTCTCATCGAGTATCTTGAAATGCCTGTAGAAGTGCTGAATGTCGCATTCAGGCCGCAGAACCTCGTAGGTAAAGCATCGTTCGCATTCTTCAGGTGAGTCGGCTATGGCGATTGCAGTTTGGAACCGGGTAATCGCCTCAATATCCGGGCGGAACCCACCGCGCAGAAATTGACCCCACAGTGCCCAGAACTCAAGCTCATATCCAACAGGCTTGGCCGAAGCGAGGTACTCCGGTGGAAACAGACGGCAATAGGCATCGATGTTGTAGAGCCATGAGCCTCCGCGCACAGTCTCTGCCTCCGTATGCTTCTCCCTTACGTCTCGAAGAAGACAGGTTAGCTCACGACGTCTGACACCGACACGTTCAAGGCTCAGAGCGCCCTTCCCAGAAGTATCGACATTACGAAAGTGAAGACGGACCGTGGGTTCATCCCGGAAGGGGTAGCTGTACCAGAAGCACCCGAAGCCGTCCTGGGCATTGATCGGCGGTTCGTCTTTCTCGCGTTCGAGATAGTGGTCGTAGGCCCAGCGATTCGGCTCACTCGTATTTCGTAGCCCTCTCAAAAAGTTCTGCCAGGCCTCACTTTCTTGCGCTGTCTCCTTCGTGACTCGAATGTTCAAAAGTGTCCGAAGGATTGTGCAGTCTACCAGGGTGTCTTCCAGGGGCCTGTGAGACAATTCGGACATACGTCTGGCAAAGGCCAGTTGGACCGAGATGAACTCATATGGTAGGTCGAGTTTGGGCATTCACTATGTACCTGAAAATACCGGCAGGGCATTTAACGTGTTAGTGCCCCGAACCGCGTAGCGGTTGGGGGCACTGTGTTAGCAGACGTTGTCCTTCAAGGAACGAGTTACCCATTTCTATCCAGGTGCGGTCGCACTTCTCGCTCCAAGCGGTCCGATAGCTCGTCCTCTGCTACATCTAGTGCATAGTCCATCTGAATGCCCATCCAGAACTTGGGTGACATGTTGAAGTAGCGAGCGAGCCTCAGGGCCGTATCAGCAGTAATACCTCGTTTTCCCAACACAATCTCGTTTATACGTCGGGGCGCCACCCCGAGGGAAAGCGCGAGGCGGTTTTGACTCAGATTCATCGGCTTGAGAAACTCTTCCAACAACACTTCCCCGGGATGAATAGGAGCCAATTTCTGAGCACACATAGGTCTATCTCCTTAGTGATAGTCTACGATTTCAACGTTGTAGGCATCCCCATTTTGCCAAGTGAAACAGATTCGCCATTGGTCGTTGATTCGAATACTATACTGGCCGGCCCGATCGCCACGGAGTTTCTCGAGGCGATTAGCTGGTGGCACCCGAAGATCAGCAAGTGTCGTTGAACGATTGAGCATGCGAAGCTTGCGAAGGGCGGTCTGTTGAATATCGTTGGGTAGCTTTCTAGATCGGATGCGTTGGAATATTCGTCGGGTTTCTCGATCTCTGAAGGATCGTATCATGCAACAATATATAACGTTAAGCATTAAACGACAAGCGTTATACTGGACGGAAATACAACCTGTGGCGAAATTGAAAAGGGTAGAGTAAATTTGCTTGTCTAAGGCAGCCTCCAAGATGGCTGTAGTGCTCTGCCTAAAACGGCCTCTCATGGGCTAGTAGGAATATTTAACTTTCGAGCCTGCCGCATAACGAATCCGCCGTGTCCAAATCGCGAAGCGGCTGCGCTGAGGACACAGCCTGAAGCCGGACGGACGTGTTAGCAGAAGTCAAGTTACTCAGACCGCAGTCAGCAAAATAGGCTGGCCATCGGTAATAACGACAGTATGCTCAAAATGAGCCGAAAGAGATCCGTTTGAGGTCCTCATGGTCCAACCGTCGCAATCTTCAACGGCCCGGGCTGGATGCTCGGCAATCATAGGCTCGATGGTGATCACAAGACCATTTGTAAGCGGCTTCGAATCGAGCGGATTGTAGGTGTTTGCAACGATGGGATCTTCATGGATAACCCGACCTACTCCGTGCCCCGCGAGTTCACTGACAACCCAGAATCCTTGTTGCTTCACTTCGTGCTCTACGGCTTGGCCGATGCAATTGATCGGTTTGTTTGCACGAGCTACGGCCACCGCTTTTTCGAATGCCGTACGGGCACATCGACACAATCTAGCGGCTTGCGCGGAACATGGAGGAATCGGGATGGTGATTGCTGCATCTGCAATGTAGCCGTTCAGTTCAGCGGTGACATCCAGGCTTACGATGTCACCCTTTTCGATCACTCGATCACTCGGAATACCGTGAACGATCTCGTCATTAATGCTGATAAGATTGACGCCGGGAAAACCGTAAATTAGCCGAGGTGCGGACGTTGCCCCGTACCGATTGAGCACCAACTCACCAACGCGATCGACTTCCGCTGTGGTTACTCCGGCGCGAACAGCACTGGCCATTGCCTTTAATGTGGCGGCAACCACTTGCCCTGCCTGCGCAAGGCCTTCGAAATCCTCAGGACATTCTATCGACAATGAACTATTCCTTTTTGAAGGTGATAACTCTCAATAGTGCTTGCATTACTTTGGTGATCGGTTCTCCGTTTTTGGGTTTGACGTAATTTGATTGATTTGTTCTTGGATATTGATTTCTGGCGTATAGTGAATACCATGTATGCTAACTTGCTCAGCGCCTTGCACATTGTTAATTCTGTCATCCACAAAAATGGCTTCTTCAGCAGTCACTTCCAAACGGGATAGCATACGCTGAAAAAGCTTTGGGTCAGGTTTGCGCAAACCTTCTTCAGTTGAGAACATTATCGCGTCAAAAAGGTTATCATGAATCTCTTCCTGTACACTTTTGCGTGTCGTGATCCAGGCATCGCTGAGTACGCCGAGTTTATATTTACCTTTTAATGAGGTAATATAGCCTAACAGATCATAATTCCAGATGGGTTGCCCCAGAAATCCGCACCTAATTTCTGTGCTTCATCATTTGATATATTCAGTTCATCTCCAATAACTTTCCATAACTTTTCTGGACGTTCTTCTCCCACGAAAAGTTTCGGCGTTAGAGGGTGATAGAATACCATTTGGGCCAGTTCAGTTGTTGACAGGCCAATTTGAGGAATTTGCGTGTCGTCCACTGTCAGGTTTTTTTCCTCTATCAGTACTCCACCCATATCCCAGATGATGGCTTTGATCACTTCACTCCTCATCGAGTAACGCCAGATGAAAGCCGTGCCAGTCGTCGAGATCGTTGAGGTCGGTGCCGAGCCACTCTTTGTCAGACTGGGGCAACCCAAGAATCTCAAGCATTTCGCTTCGGCCAGGCTCTGGCTTGGGAAACGAGAGGATGCGTTCGTTGAATTGATCAATCGCCTCCGGCGTCAGGCTTCCCGGTTTTGCATTTTCCTTCACCCAGGCCTCGAATGCCAGATAGCCCGGCTGTGACGCGCTTACGAAAGCGACAGCGGCGGTCGAATCAATTCCCAGAGCTTCGAGCAGCAGGCCATCGAACCCGCCTTCACCCGCTCTGTATTCATCTGCCAACTTGCCCTTTGCCGACAGGCGCATTTTCAACCATAACCTCGGAAGATGAACTAATCCCAATGGTCCCTTTGTCCGGGTGCTGATGAGAGGAACATGTGTCTCCATCGCGAATGATTTTTTTGCGCGATTTTTCGGGTGTTGTGTTTCTCTATGCTGGAATTTCAGTCCGTATCACCAACAGAACGTAGCTAAGGTCTCGGCCAGGCCAAGTCAACTGCGAATGCCCCCAGCGGAGTAAGGGGCAAGGACCAAGCTCGACTTTTGGGACCTGCCCTCACCGCACCTGCCCCATAGGCCATTCCGAGATCGGCCTACCTTGCCACGTTGATCGCCTGAAGAATCGCCCGCCTGGGGGACGGCTAAACCAGCTACTAATTGCGATTCCCCAAAAGTGCTCAAAGGATCTGTCTTTTAGATTCGCATCACCGAAGTCGTAGTGCGACAGGACCTCGTCGAGAAATGACTCTCCATAAACCCAGAATCCATAGAAATCCTTAGCGGGATCCGTGATTTCGACATCCCCCCAGTCTATGATCCCAGTAAGTCTTCCAGTCGAGGGGTCATGATAGATGTGTTTGTACCAGAGGTCGTTGTGAGCCAGCACAGGCTCGTATGAATGATCGATGCTGTCACTTCTTTCGATCCATGCTTCGAAAACATTGCGGACCTCATGTTGAAGCTCGTCTGCCCGTTCAGCGAATAACTCCTTCCACATCCTGCGGCGCCTAACAGATGCGTCGCCCTCTTCTACGCCGAGGCTCCGTGCCTTCGCGACCGGGTAGCTGTGGAGTCCGCTGATAAAAGTGCCCAGCCTCTGAGCGGCCTCGTTGCGGTTCGCCCTGGAAAGTCTCCAAAACCGCCACGGCGAGAGCCGAGTCCCCGGAATTGTGTGGTATCCTGCAAAATCTGAAGCTTTCGGCACGAATGCATAGTCGGGAATGGGTATTGCCTTCAGGCTGCTTCTAAGGGCATCCAGAACGGTTCGCTCCCGCGTCAGATTCGTATCCTCATCGTTCTCGAACCGGAAAGCGATGCCATTGTCCAACAGGATCATTACATGATCGGGATCGGCAATGGTCTGAACTCTTCTGTAATTTGTCCACATGATATCTGGAAAGGCGTCTCTGATTCTCTCCAGATAGTAGCTGGAAGCCAATGGGGGCATGGGGACCTGTCAAAGAGGATTAACTGCCGCGATATCAGACATCAAAATAACTGAGTCGGTCGCCTTCTGCTTTCCAGAGTTCTTCAAACATTTTTCGGATGTCGGGTAAAGATACGACGGATGCAGTAAGTGGGTCCAATGCACAAGCATGGAATGCCGCTTCTTTATCTTTTTCCATTGCAGCTTTGACGGAGAGTTCTTGTACGGCGATGTTGGTCATGTTTAATGCGGCGCACTGAGG
>JAGWBW010000128.1:0-7451 GCA_021295695.1 Candidatus Latescibacterota bacterium | reverse complement strand
ATGCAGGGTACTTCAACACAGCATTCGTCGGGAAGATTGATGATAGATCCGTTGTTCATAACATTGCCGTTGAAGACAAATGGGACACCTGTGATCTTTGCTTCTATGATTGAAGAAGCGTATTCGTGGGATGCTTGCAGTTTCGGGACTGCGGTTTCGGTATCGTCGTCTGTGATGCCTGTGTCTTTCATCCAGGAACGTTTGCGGCCCTCGGGCAATTCCATATAGACGGGATCGCGTTCTGGCAGGTTGTAGATGTCCCGCAGTTCCTGAGTGCGCTGGAAGTAGGGGAGGTATTCTGAATTGTGTCGGGTGCTTTCGGTGACAAAATAGCCAAATTGCTTCATCATCTCGACCCGCACCAGGTCGTCTTTGAAACTGGGATGGGTGTCAACGGCTTTGAAGATGCGAGGGTACAGGTCTTCGCCGTCTTTGTTGAATTTTAGAATCCAGGCCTGGTGGTTAATCCCGGCAACGAGGTAACTCACATCTTCGTAAGGAACGTCAATGCCATTTGCCAGTTTTTTTGTCGTGCCCTGTACGCTGTGGCAGAGGCCGACGTTTTGGATGGATGAACCGATAGAATGCATCCAGGTGAGCATGGCCATGGGGTTGGTATAATTTAACATGAGTGCATCGGGACAGTGTTTTTCCATGCTTTTGCAAAATGATAGGTGCTCGTGTGCGGTGCGAAGATAACGGAACACACCTCCTACACCTACTGTGTCGGCGACAGTTTGGTTAATGCCGTACTTTTTGGGGATATTGATTTCAGATGCGTAAGGTTCGCCCCAGTAGGCTGCGCCCCCAATGGATACGGCAGTGACGACAAAATCTGCGCCGGGCAATAATTCTTCGCGATCAGTGCTGGCGATGCATTTGCCAGGGAGTCCATGGCCATCAATGGCGCGGTTCACGTAATCGTGCACCTGAGTCAATCGCTCTTCGTTGATATCACAGAGTGCGATTGTGGAATCGTTTAATAATTCACGAGATAAAATATCGAGAGACAGTCGGCTTCCGAATCCGCTGCCAGCACCAATGATTACAATTTTTGCCATTAAAATCTCCAGTATTAAAAGGTAATGAACTCAGCGAATTATGTGTAAGCAGCAAAAAAACAAAAAACGCTATGAAGATAGAAACTGCGCCGCAAGCCGCTCTGCCCACTGCTTATTGGCGTCCATGGTGCGACCGGCGATATGCGGTGTATGAACGACATTATGTCTGCCCACTAACGGATCGTCAAGAGGCAGTGGTTCAATATCATGAACATCAGCCACCAGCGCGACTTCATCGGCCAGCACACGTTCACGAATGGCATCCGTATCACAGATCCTGGCCCGTGTTACCAGCACAATCAGGCATCCCTTGGGGAGCGCGCGAATATGCTCTGCCTTGATAAGCCCTCTGGTAGAGTCTCTGAGAGGGACCATGGGCGCGAAGATCTCCGCATCCCTGACGAGTTCCTCCAGGTGCCATACTTTCCGCGTCCCAGCACGGTGAAAACACGGATCGCTGGCAAATGGGTCCCAGGTAGCGACATCCGCTCCAAGCATGTTCATGAAGCTGGCGTATCGGCTGCCGATGTTGCCAGCTCCAACCACGCGCACCTTCTTGCCGTGCACCGTTCCATTGGTAAAACGCACATCGTCACAGAATTGCCCGGCTTTGACGTAACCATCTGGCCCTGTCTGGTATCCGTAGTTCCAGGGCTTCAGGTCCGTGATTATTTCGTGATGGAGTTGTGGAATTCTGCGCAGACCGCATAAAGTGAGCGCTAAACCACACTCGGAAACAGATTGGCCCCAGAATTCCACGCTTGTATGGTGATACAGTTTTACACCAGCTTGATCTGCATATGCTCGAAGTTCATCCTTTAGACCAGGCTGGAAAACGGCTTCCTTGAGGTTCTTGAGTGCTTTCAGACAGTCGAGGTTCACAGGCATATGAAGACTAACGAGACGCTGGACCTGTTCTGGATGCGGCACAACCTCACCCAACAGACGCTCGTCATCCTGTTGTAATTCCACGAAAGACACATCTCCCTGCTTTTGCCACAGCTTGTGAAAATGGTCTGCCGCAAAGGGCCATGAATGCTTGAATTTACTGTGAACGACAATGCAACTGCTCATGAGATCTCTCCTTTTCAGGTAGTAAACAAACGCCACTGTTACTCGGCTCAGAGGAATCGGGAAAACACCGGCGCCTGGAACACATCCTCGAATTCACCGCGGTCCTTCGCCCGCTGATACTCCCACTCGTAGGGTGATTCCCTGAGCCTGCTGGGCCCGTTCCTTACATCGTGCCCGATGTCGCTTTGCCTGGGGTAATGGCTGTAGATCATGAGCCTCCGCGGACGACCGGAAATATTCGGTCTGGAGTTGTGGACCAGCACCGAATGGAAGAGCATGACGGAACCGGGCGGCGCCAACAGGTCGATTCCTCCATCGAAATCGATCAAATCCGGTAGCACTTCCCACCCTCTTTTGTTGGGCGGTCGGTGATGTTTTAGGTGCTGTTTGTGACTTCCCGGCCAGACGTGAAGCGGTCCGGACGATTCGTCGCACGGATCTATGGTCACGGCCGAAGATATGATCTCTTGCGGGTAATCCTGCGCCAGATAATACGCCCAATCGTTGTGAACCGGAAACCGGTCTTCGCTATCGACCAATGGGATGCCCTCGATCGCTTTGGGCAGCGGCTCTTTGTAGTTCAGCTTCTCCTCCATGAGAATCGGCTCGTCCCCCATGAGCTGACGCATGGGTCCGATGAGTCGTTCGTCGGCAGACACTTTGGCCAGGAACAGCGACAGGTCGTTAATGGGCTGGATCTTGCGCACCATCGGACCCGTAGATGTCTGCAGAATATCGAGGCGGCCGCTTTTTCGTCCGTTGGCCAGGGAAGAGTTGATGATGAGCTCGAGTATCCGGTCCGCTTCGTGTTGCATACGAGCGACTTCCTCGGCGTTGAATGCCTGTGGGAGTACCAGGTAACCGTTCTCGCGGAAGTGCTTCAGGTCTTCGCCTGTGAGTTCCGTTTTCACCGCCATTCCCTTCCTCCTGTGGTTGGTTTTTATTGTTTGCTTAGAAAAAATCCCTGCCAGATAGATTTACCCGATAGGGATTAAGCAATTAAATTGTTTAGAACATAGCCTTACAGATCATCAGGAGTCAAGCCCGTGCGTTTCGCAATTCGAGATAACATGCGTGGGCCTATTTCATCTCGGTCATGAAATGCAAATACGTAATTTGTCCACCCGGGGCGAGCTAAAATTCGATGAGAAGTGCCTGACTGACGTTTTATAGTCCACCCAATTCGCAGAAGAGCCGCCAAGACCTGCCGAGCTTTTGTTGATGGCCATCGATTCATACTGATCCTGCAAAGACTTCACCTAATTCTGGGATTTCTTCACCATGTTCTAGACGATCAGCTATCACTCGCAAGGCCAATGCTTTTACTTTCAAAATGGCTTCTTCTTTATTCTCTCCATAAACCATGACGCCAGGCAATTCTGTTACTTCAGCAAGCCATCGGCCGTCTTCTTCTTTTTCCGTTTCTATATTCATGACTATAATCTCCTGGTGCCATAAAGCCTGTGATTGCTTTTAGCAAATATATCGACCTTTTTAGGGTTAAGCAAGACACTATAGCATCTTTTATCTCTGCAAACATGACGGATCTACTTCCACAGAATTTGCTGTGTGTTTGTCCAGGTTATCAGACAATTGGTGGACAACATCTACATATTTTGGATCTTGTGCTATATTTGTGAATTCTTCTGGATCAGCGTACACATCTGCGAGGAAGATGTCTTCATCTTCAGGTTTCGGCTTTTCGCCATCAAGCAACACATTTTTATCAAGGCGATACTGGCTCGTGCGTATGCAGCTTCGCCGTGGCCAACCGCGATCACCATACCAGTCGCCGCGGCCACCGTTGGGTGCCATCTTGCTGAATGGCTGGCCATATCCGATTGTAGAGTAGATACAGTCGGGTGGTGGATCAGTGAAAAGATCGCGGCCTTTGAATTGCGAAGGTGTCTCGATGTTGGTAAAAGAAAAGAGTGTTCGTGCAATGTCCAGACTGTCGCAGATGTCATCCCGCACTTGCTCTGCAGGTATGGTGCCTGGCCAGGAGATTAGAAGTGGCACGCGATGCACTGTGGGCGTGTAAGTCAGTTTTTCGAAGGCGCCTGTCTCGCCAAGTGGATTGCCATGGTCCGCACCAAATACGATGAGGGTTTGTTCCTGTCGTCCAGTTTTCTCAAGAAAATCTAAGACCTGTCCGACTTGAGCGTCAATCCAGGCGACCTGTGCGTAGTAGTGAAGGCGTCCTGCACGGAGTTTTTCGAGATCCATTCTGGCCACACCAAAAACTTCGGCAACGCGTTTTTCAAATGCAGAGAGGGTGTCAGGCAGGGGATCAGGCAGGCCGGGATTCTGATCGTCGAGAAGTTTTACATATTGTGCTGGAGGTAATACCGGTGTGTGTGGCTGAAGAAGGGAAATGCGCACAAGATAAGGGGAGGTTGTTGTTTCGAGCCAGTGTAAGGCATTTTCAATGACTGAGTCGGGAGGATAGGGTTCACCGTCGGGGAAAATACCGCCGTTCATGCCGCCGTAGGGCGAGCGGATCATCTGCACAGCGTCTTCGCCAAGATGTTCCCAGATTTTCATTTCACCACCAGTTCCGTCGTGGTATTGGAAGATTTCATGCTCTGGATTGGCACCTGGACGTATTTCGGGGGCAACGTGGATCTTTCCAAAATTGGCAGTTGAATAGCCGTTCTGTGAAAATACGTCAGGGAAAGTTTGCAGGATACAGGGCAACCGGAAATTTGGCCATGCACCTTCATTGTTGTACACGCCTGTGTCTTCGGGATATAGACCAGTTAGAGTGCAATATCTGGAGGCAACACAAACAGGCGCATTGCAAAAGTTATTCGTGAATCGCACACCGCTGCACGCCAAACGGTCGAGATTTGGCGTGTGCAATTGCAATCTGGGATGCCCATAACAGCCCAGCGCATCGGTGCGCAGTTCGTCACAGTAAATCCAGATAATATCAGGTTTTTCAGGCATAAAAAGTTCGGCCTTTGTTTTTTAGATGTCTTTTTTGGGGACAACTGCGCCGTGTAGCACGAGTAGATCGTGTAAATCAGAAAGCGGAATGTCGCGGGGTGTTGTTTCCAAACGCACAGATACTGCTGCTGCTGCACCAACTGCCTGTCCCATAGCCATTGAGGATGCCTGTACTCGCAAAGCAGAATTTGCAAGTCGGTCACTGCTCACACTGCGTCCAGCGACGAGTAAATTATGACTGTTTTTAGGGATCAGTGCGCGTAAAGGAACTGTTGCAACTGTGCCTTCAGACAGGGGTTGGGGCTTTACACCGTCTTTGTCATGGAGGTCGATTGGATAAAAAGAGTACGATACAGCGTCCTCAAAATGTCGGCCACTGGTATAATCATCGTGGGTTATCTGTACCTCTCCAACAATGCGATAGGTTTCGCGCACAGCGGTTTCTGCCTGCGCTTTTAAAACGCGGGCATTTTCGCATCCAGGCAGTGAACGTACAAACCGCAAAATTCGCAACAAAGATTGTCGCCCTGCAATGTTGGTTTTTGTATGCCTGTCAGAGGTCGATGCATCAGCGCCAAATACGTGCTGGGCATTTTCTCCACCATTTCCAAGGTAGCCGATGAACCGTGCGCGCGGATTGCTTACATCGCCGTGTTGTAATCGGCCATCTTTCATGGCTGCGATAAACTGTCTCTGAATGACATCTTCGTCCAGCGTATCAACATCATAACCACCCAGTTTAAAAATCAATGTGCCCGGTTGTGTTTCTTCTTCGCGCAAACGAGGAAAACCGATCTGGCCCACGATATTTGCTCCGCCGGTGCAGTCAATTAACTGTTTGGTCAGGATGGTGCGCCGCAGGTTTTTTCCGACAGTCTCGATTTTCCAACCTCTGTCTGTTTCTAAAACTTGCGTCGGTACTTCATAAAAGTGCAATTGCACACCTGCTTGAGTACAGGCTTCTTCTGCAAGTGCCGCATATACAGGGCCATTGATGCGTATCTGGTGCATCCAATGGTGCTCAGGAGAGACTGAAAAATCCGGCAGTTGGCCACTGTCAAGTGCTACTGCTTTTATAACCAGTTCCCATCCAATGCCCGCGACAATCTGCTTTCCCCAGGCATGAAAAAGCCCGGGGAAGGAAACGCCGCCTGTTGTGGTGACACCACCGAGTTGACTGCCAGATTCAACCAGAGCCGTGCGAAGTCCCGCGCGCCCAGATTGTATCGCAGCAATCGTGCCCGCTGTGCCTCCGCCAACTACGAGCACATCTACATCGTCTTTCATATGTTCCATAGTTTCTGCTTTCTTTAAAAAAACGAACCTTTAGTTCGGAAAATATGTGGGATGCTTGATGGATAGGCAATCTCTTTATGTTGTCGATTTTTTATATGCTACTGTAACTTTTAAAGAGTTCCATCACGGCTTCCAGGCGAACCGACCGTATCGAGGCGTTTTTGGAGGCACGATCGGTAACTCCTCCCACCCGGACCTGGTTTCAACCATGATTTTCGGGCCACCCTTTTTAGGATCTGGAAAAGCCCGAGTCACAAATCCATCGGGAGACCATGTCGGATCATCACCACGCCCTGCTTTTCGCTTATTATTCCCATCACTATCGACAACCCATACATTCCAGGTTTCGCTGATAAGCTGGTCTCTTTCGCGATCTTGTCTCCCTGTGAATTTGCTCATATGGATCATCTCCACACCTTCCCAATGGGCGATCCACTTGCCATCCGGCGACCAGGCAGGGACTTTTTGTTCGATGGGAAGCTTGAGGGTCCCGTCATGTTCAGCAGACGTTGGTGAAATTGGTTTGGCATCACTGCCATCGAGATTGCTCAACCAAACCCTATAGTTGCCGCTTCGATTTGAAACAAAGGCCACCTTTGTTCCTTTCGGCGAGACAACGGCCATCGAATTGCTGAACTTAATTTGCTGAGGATCGCTGAACAGTCGCCTTGATTCCATGGTCTCCGTGTTCATGATGTGCAACTGGCTGTTTTCAGCGGGATCTTTTCCTGGTTTGAATGTCATCCATACGATGTGTTTAGAATCAGGAAACCAGGAAGGTATCAAATTTCTCCCCGATTCTGTGAGTGCTTTCTGGTTTCTGCCATCAAAGTTGGAGATCCAAAGAGCCATTCCTTTTCCGCTCTGTTGCACAAATACAATTTTACTGCCGTCAGGAGACACGGCAGGCATCATACATTCATGATTGGAATTTGTAATTTTGCGCCTGGATGAACCGTCCTCCTTGATGTGATAGAGTTGTAGTATGTTATTTTCATCAGGGCAACTGACAATAATCTCACGCATTTGAGACTCTCCAGCAAACAAACCATCTGACACGCAAGCAATCGT
>JAGWBW010000012.1:41022-50271 GCA_021295695.1 Candidatus Latescibacterota bacterium | reverse complement strand
GTAAATATCGAGAGATGGAATTTCGAATCTCGTGTGTGGAATCGTATAGGCCAAATAGAGGAAAAAGGGATTGGATTGCTGATCGCGCACAAATTGCAAAGCTTCAGCCGTGAGCAGATCGTGTGAATACGATTTGCCATAGAGCATGATTTTCTGATCGTTTCGCCAGAGGTGCTGCGGATAATACGTGTGGGCTTCGCGCTGGCAATTGTACCCAAAAAAGTGATCGAACCCCTGATTGTTGGGATCGCCTTCTGATCCCGGATACCCCAATCCCCATTTGCCAATACAAGCAGTGGCATAACCGCTCTTTTTGAGCAATTTGGCGACCGTCTGCGTGTCGCCGGGGATGGGCACATTGCCCTCAATAGACAATGCGCGATTGTCCCGCACATAACAATGCCCCGTGTGCAGACCCGTCATAAGCACACACCGCGAGGGCGCACATACCGAAGATCCTGCATAGTGATCCGTAAACCGAATGCCCTCTGAGGCAATACGGTCAATATTGGGCGTATAAATAAACTCCTGCCCAAAACAACCCAGGTCGCCATAACCGAGATCATCCGAGAGGATGTAGATAATATTGGGCTTTGCTTTCATTATTTTAACTCTTCCATAACCCGACGGGTAATTTCCGTAATGAGATCGTCCTGAGAAGTCTGGGCAGAGGCTGTGCCACGGACGCTCAACGTGCGAATCGTGGGAATGCCACCATTAGTGGTAGATTGCGTTGCGGGTACATCGGGGACATCGCATGCAGGATCCGGGCCGCGAAGGCCCATGCGGTTGCGAATAGCGACCAGTTTTTCCACCTGTTCTGCATTGAGTTCGTTATACCCGCCGAGTTGTTGTGCCACAAAAAGTATTTTTGCAAAATGCTCCAGCGTTTCCATCTTGTAATAGGCATTCATCACATCGGTACCGATCGTAGTCGCACCGTGATTTTCGAGCAAATACGCGTCGTAATCTTTGACGTATTGCCTGATCGGTTCAGATATCTCCGGTCCTCCCGGCGTACCGTATTCCACAATGGGTATGGCGCCGAGAGTGATAATCACCTCGGGCAAAACACACATAGTAAGGGGAACGCCTGCAACCGCAAAACCCGTAGCAGTTGGCGGATGCGCGTGTACCACAGCGCGCACATCGGGACGCTCGCGATAAAGAAAAATATGCATGCCAATTTCTGACGAAGGCCGCTTTTGTCCACTCACAAGCGTGCCATCCATGTCCGTAATACAGAGATCTTCGAGTTTGAGAAATCCCTTGGACATCCCCGTTGGCGTAGTGAGAATGCGATCTTCTTCAATTCGGCAAGAGATATTGCCATCGTTCGAAGCGACAAAGCCGCGATCGTACACGCGACGCCCAGCTTCAACAATATCGAGTTTGGCCTGATGGAGATTCATTTTACGTATCACCTCTTGATATCAATATCGTCAACAACGCCGACGATAACGGAACGTACAGCAGGCAATTCCACATTGAGAACGAGACCTGCCGCGACGCCCTGACGAATTACGAGGACAATCTCGCTGCGCCCTACGCCTATGGCATCAACAGCGAGCGCCGATGCGCCATCATCTTTGCCATCAGGAGTAATGGGCTGCACAATCATGAGTTTGGCGCTGTTATAATCGCTGTGTTTAATAGTCGATGTGACGCTGCCGAGTACGCGAGCAAGGAACATATAGAATTTGGGATTCGGGATTTAGCTGCTTTCTCCCCTTCTCGTCTGGGGAGCCGGAGGGTAGGTCGCCTCAGGATCAGGTATCAACCTGATCGACAATGCCGACAACAGCCGCGTCAATCGGGCCGTATTTATCGGGCAAAGCATTGGGAGCCTCTCGGGAACCGACCCAGTAGATGGTCTCGCCATCGCTGGCATTGACCACATCAACCGCGACAAACGCATCCCCTGCTTTTTTGTGCTCGTGATCAATCGGTTCAACAACAAGCAGTCTAAAACCTTTGAGCGAGGCATCTTTGCGCGTCGCCCAAATTTTGCCAATGACACGGCCGAGGAACATTTTTACCTCGCGAGATGCGGGACCTATACAATTCTAAAATAGTCGATGAGGGCACAGCGGCGCTGGCGGGTAAATGTGCGAGCAGACGTACAGCCTTCGCCAGTGGGTGTGGCAATAGAGAAAGACGTATAGCCCTCGCCACCTGCGCCCAATCCCGCAGATGACGCGCCGTTTTTCACAAAAATCGTACACTTACATTGGCGAGCCATAACCGTCATATTCTCGACATTCTTAGAGTGCATGACCGCCGTGTGGCGATACCCCTGTTCGGCTCGAATAGCCCAGTCAATAGCCGTGTTTACATCGGGTGTGCGAACAATGGGGACAAACGGCATCATCTGTTCGTGTTGAACGAAATCGTGCTCATTTTCAACCTCGCCAATTAAAAGCTCTGTATCGGGCGAAATATTGAGGCCAATTTGAGCAGCAAGCACATGCGCGCTGCGACCGACGAGATCGCGATTGAGCATCCAATCGCCTTTTTCGTCGCGAGGAAACGCGATTTTAGTCAGCGCATCAATTTGTGAACGGTCGAGTTCCACACAATGATTCGCCTTCAGGTGGCGCATCAGATCATCGGCCACGGATTGAACGGCAAAAACTTCCTTTTCGCCAATGCACAGGATATTATTGTCAAAACCACCGCCTTCAATAATGCTGAGGGCGGCCTTTTCGATATCGGCGGTCTCATCCACCACCACAGGTGGATTGCCAGGCCCGGCTGCGATCACGCGCTTGGGTGCTTGCATGGCCGCTTTGACAACACCACCGCCACCAGTGACGAGAACGAGATCGACGCTTGGATGCACAAAAAGGCTCTGCGCTGTTTCTATGGAGGGTTCACGCACAGCAACGAGCAAATTTGGTGGTCCGCCCGCACCGGCAATGGCGCGATTGAGCATTTGAAGGCCCAGTGCCGAAACATTTTTCGCGCTTGGATGGGGCGCAAAAACCGCGCTATTGCCCGCAGCGATAAAGCTAATTGCATTGTTGACCATCGTGGGCACCGGGTGCGTGGATGGCGTAACAGCGGCAATCACGCCAAAGGGCGCCATTTCAACAACCGTCAAACCATTGTCGCCCGTCCACGCCGTGGGCTGCAAATCTTCAACGCCAGGCGTGTGCTGTGCAACAACCTCGAATTTGCGAATTTTGTGCGGCACCTTGCCCATGCCGGTTTCTTCAACGGTTTTTTGCGCGATACCCTTTGAATGTGCCATAGATTCGCGGCGGATCGCAGAAATTAGCTCGCGGCGCTGCTCCAGGCTCATCGCTTCGAGGGCACGCTGGGCTTCTGAAGCCGCGGCGACAGCTTCTTCGAGGTCGTCAAAAAGGCCATCGTCGCCTTTGTTCTCATAGCGAGCGGGCGGTGCAATAACCGCAGGGGCTTCGCGCTCAGCCACAAGGCGACGCACAACCTGCTCAACCACCGATTGGATTTGTATTTCGTCTAAGTTCATAAGCAATAGAAGCTTTCGCTGAAAGCTGATCGCTATTTCTGATAAACCGCTTCACCTTCGATTTCTGCCGTGTCAATAATAGCGACAATCACAGCATCGACAGGGCGATTTTCAGTCGCACTCGTCATACGGGCAGAACTCCCACTACAACAGAGCACGACTTCGCCATCGCCTGCACCAACAGCATCTACGGCGACCAAAAAACTTTCTTTTAGTTCGAATGCTGGCAAATCGAGCGTTT
This sequence comes from Candidatus Latescibacterota bacterium, assembly GCA_021295695.1. Lineage (GTDB taxonomy): Bacteria > Latescibacterota > UBA2968 > UBA2968 > UBA2968 > VXRD01. The sequence continues at coordinate 46,537 of JAGWBW010000012.1, read as the reverse complement.
GGACTATCTGGAGCTTAAAACCCGCCAGGCCGCTGTCTTTTTGGGTGGCAACCACGGTTCCCACCACCTTGCCAAGGGTCATAGTTTAGTCGCCTGAAGAGCCGATAGGCAGAATATCTTCGAGGCTACCATGCGGTCGCGGAATGACGTGTACGGAAACGAGTTCTCCAATTTTGCCAGCAGCAGCAGCGCCAGCTTCAGTTGCAGCTTTAACGGCTGCCACATCGCCGCGCACCATGGCAGTGACATATCCCGCGCCAATGCGTTCCCAATTAACAAATTGGACATTGGCGGCTTTGACCATTGCATCTGCCGCCTCAATCATAGCTACGAGACCTTTGGTTTCAATCATGCCGAGGGCTTCACCCATGTTGCAATTCCTCCTGAAAAATGATCATTGTGTACTGAAAATAACTGCCTCTACCTGTGGATCGAGATTTGGGATAACGCGAGCGGCAACGAGATCGCCAACGCGCTCGGCGGCTTCTGTTCCCGCTTCGATAGCTGAGCGAACCGCGCCCACATCGCCGCGCACCAGTGTGGTGGTATATCCCGCACCGATTTTTTCGTACTTTTCAATCGTGACGAGAGCCGTCTTAACCATCGCATCGGCAGCTTCTGTTGTGCCAATAACGCCGAGTGTTTCAATCATACCAAGAGCATTCATTTTATTATAAACACCATATCTCCACAGACGAGATCGGCTGCGTTGGCATCGTCGGTATCCAAATGGAGTTCGGGCAAATAGCTTTCGTCGATTTTGAGACGCACATTGTCATATATAACGCCTTTTTCGCCTCCCACACGCACCCTGACAGATTCCCGCCCTTGAAAGCCATAGTCCATTACATCAGACGGGCGCAGGTGAATGTGGCGCGCCGCGCGAATAGCCGCGTTGACTGTGACCGACCCCTTGGGACCGATAAAAGTAACAGGCGGCGCATCTCTCAGGTCTCCTGAGTCCCTTACAGGCGGATCAACGCCAATGTAGATGGCATCGGTTCGGGCCAGTTCGACCTGATTATAGTCGCGGCTGGGACCGAGAATCCGCACGCGTTCAATCGCGCGCAACCTGGGACCAACAACAGAGATGACTTCCTCAGCGGCAAAAGCCCCCGGCTGGTAAAGTTCGCGATAAGGCGTTAAGGTATGCCCCGCGCCAAAAAGAATCTCCAGGGTTTCGTCGTCAACATGTGCATGCCGGGCGGATACACCTGCAGAAATGGGAATTTCTTCGCCATCTCCACCGCGGATCTGGCGCACGACTTCTTGTGCAATGCGGTCGATCGCATCGCCTTCCCCACTGTTTTGCCCAAAAGCGCAAAGACCGCAGTCATCGCACACAGAGGCATTTTTTCGAATTGAAAGCATCATCAAAATATAGTATCAAGTGCCATTTACAAAAGGCGAAAAATAGCCCATAGCTGCTGTAAAGTCAAGGGCTAAACACGCCGTAAAAAGCGCGATGCTTGACAAGTGCCACGCTTTAAACCAAATTCAGAGAGACTGTTTTATTTTTTTTAACCATCATGAGAAATATACATTTGCTACTTAGATTATTCACATGCATCCTGCTGTTTTTTTGTATTGTCACTCCAGTAATCGGCGAAGATGCCTCACCCGATATCCCGCTGTATCATCCCGTGTATCCCTTATTGGATCGCCTGAATGCACAAGGCTGGGTCGCCGTGCCCGATACGCGCCCCTTGACCCGGATACAAGTTGTGCAGATGCTTACCGCCTCGTCCAGTCAATCTATGTCGGCAACCGAGCGTGGCCTCATCAACCGATATATTGCAGAATTGGAAAATCGCGCGGCCTTTGCACGCGAACCCCGATGGACCTGGCGCGACTCCACGGCGTCCGTCACCCTCGAACCACTGGCGCGGCAACAGGTGATTGCGCGCAGGGGCGATGGATTTTTGAACGAGACCGCGTCGCAAACCTATATTGGCGGTTCTGTACGCGGGCGATTCCACACATTGGGATTTTATGCACGCCATTTTGAAGCCCGCGAATGGAGTAACCAACCGCGCCTTCGCCGAGAAGATGTGCTGGCCCACCCCATTGAAGATGTACAACTCAAGGGCAAAAAAGTGGATTTTCGGGAAAGCGCTTTTCAACTGGCCTGGGCAAATTCTTGGATGCGTATAGATGCGGGTAAAGGAAACCTGAATTGGGGACCTGGACGCACGGGAAATTTATTGCTCTCCAACAATGCGCCATCTTATGGCTTGTTCCGGTTGCGGACATCACACGGGCGATTGCGCTATACCCATATCGCATCATCACTGCGCGCACGCCCGGGATTAATAGATACAACGCGACGGTGGATTGACAATGGGCATGTACGTATTTTTTTGCGAAAAAAACGATTTGCCGCGCACCGTCTGGACATTGAGTTCTCAAAGGTGCGAATTGGGGTGCACGAAGCCGTGGTATATGGTGACCGAGGATTTGAGCTGCTCTACGTTTTGCCAGTCGCCGTATTTGCCGGAACTCAAAATCACCTGGGAAATCGCGATAATCTCGTAATTGGAGTCGATATATCAGCTCACATCCTGACGGGACTGACACTTTATGGCGCGTGGTTTTTCGACGATATGGTCAAATTCGATCCCAATGCGTTTTCCAATCAATTTGCCTTTCAAGTAGGCGCGTTCTGGGTCAATCCTCTGGGCTTGCAAGATACCGATGTGCGCGCCGAATATGTACGCGTGGAGCCTTATGTGTACGCCCATAATTTTGACATCAATACGTATGAACACTACGACACCCTATTGGGCTATCCAACCGGGCCAAATGCAGACCGCTATTTTGCACGAGTGACACACCGATTTTCGCCAGGTCTGAATGCGTCTTTAACTTTTGAAAGAGAGCGACAAGGTGAAAATCCAGTAAATCCAGATGGAACAATTGTCAATGTTGGCGGCAACGCACAATTGGGGCGTCGATTAGAGGACCCAACTACGCGAAACTTTATGTCGGGCGATGTGGAAACATACCAAAAAATAGGTGGCCGCGTGGAATTTACACCCGTGACAAATTGGACTTTACAGGTACAGTATCAACACCATCGCATTATAATACAGCAAAGCGGGGTAACGGGGCATGAGTGGACAGCGACAATGGATGTAAACTTCTATTAAGCGGAAAAGAGAAATGAATCATCGCCAGTACCTGTGGGGCTTGCTCGCATTCGCATTATTATTGCGCGTAAGCTTTGGGTTGTCGCAATCCGATTTGACCAATGCATCTGATGAGGTACATTGGGATCGTTTGGGGCAGGCTTATGTCGCCCTGGGAATTTTGCACCCCGATACCGGAATGTACCGCCCCCCATTATACAGCTTATTTCTGGCCGGCATTTATCATACCTTTGGTTACAAACCCGTCCTGGTGCGGGTTGCCCAGGCCATCATGGGCACAATCACCTGCTATCTCATCTATGTTCTGGGCTGTAAAATGGGCAGGGTATTGGTCGGTCTGATCGCTGCAGGTTTGTTCGCTATTTATCCGTTATTTATATTTTTTTCCGGCGTGTTGATGGCCGAAACTCTTCTGATTTTTTTGACGACTATTAGCTTTTTGTGCTATATCCAATTCTGGGAAAAAAACACCTTTACGATGGCGATGATATTTGGTGGCATTGTGGGACTATCCGCACTTTGCAAGCCCGTCTTATTGCCCTGGTTACCTCTTGTTCTCATTTTTTGGTGGCAAAAATCTCGCCTGACACCTGTACAAAAAGCATCGCGCGTGCTAACCGTAGTCGGCGCACTCTGCCTGATCATTTTGCCCTGGACAGCGCGCAATCATATCGTCTCGGGCGAATTTGTGCCTATCTCGACTAATTTGGGGATCAACTTGCTGGTGGGAGCACACCCCGAAGGACGCGGCGTTTACGACAACCACATCGATTATCTGGCACTTTATCACACACTTGCCGACACATCTCATGGCACAGCGGCCGACCGCCGCGTCGCGGGCATTGTGTTGGGGTGGATAATCGCACAACCACTGCACTATCTGAGTTTGAGCATTGACAAACTGCTCTATTTTTGGTGCCCCTGGGTGCCGGGAGAGCCGCCATTATACAACGCAATTGCCGCGCTTTTCTGTACCCCACTTCTGATACTGGGACTTGCCGGCACATTTATCCAACGCCACAGGCCCGAAGGTCTGGCACTTATTCTACTGATAATTTGCATGTCACTATTGCACATGGTATTTTTCGCTCACACACGCTTTCGACTACCTGTTGACGCGGTTTTGTGCGCGCCTGCTGCGTGGATATGTGTGCAGTGGATTAACCGAATAAGGCGAAGGGCGTGATACTCCGAACAGATTTTTTTGACCCTGCAAAACCTCACCTGTTGATCCTGGTGTGTTTTGGGCAGATATTGTTGATTGCACTGCCGTTTTTAGTAAATGACGCGCTTGCGGCGATTCTCGTCTTGAGCTTGTTGTCGGCAATCGCACTTTTTGGCTCTCTCACGCTGTCAGTGCTCTATTTGTGTTTCACTGCCGCGGTTGTGCCTTCCTGGTTTTACGAAGACTATCTGACCTTGCCTCTGGACTTCAAATTTTATGAAGGTCTTCTCGTCGTGGTGATGGGTATTGCCTGGCTCAACTATTTGTTGGAAGGCCGATGGAATTGGCGACGGCATACGTTTTTGGATCGACCAATGTGCGTATTGCTGGGGCTGGTGATATTCTCATGTTTACTGGGGCTAATCTACGGACAGTCGATCTCACAAATGTTACGCGACGTGCGCTATCCATTTTACTACACCTTGTTCTTTGTGGTAACGTGGTTTTTGGATGTCCGGCGGTTCTCCACATTCCTGCATTTATTTTTGCTCATCGCCGCCATTGTCGGCATCGAGTATTTGTTTGAATTCCTTTTACAGGTGGATACGGACATTGCGGGCGGTTTCGTTCGAGTCGCACGGCTCGAAGGCATTGTGTTGCCAATGGGCATGTTCATCATCGCCGCCATTTTGTTATTTGAAGCACGGGCATACAGACGAGCATGGGCGTGGGGCGCGATATTGCCTATCGGGCTGGCCCTGGTTTTGACAATGGGGCGGGGCATGTGGATTTCCCTATTCGTAGGGCTGAGTAGCCTGGCCGCGTTGACCGTACTGGATAAGCAGGCTCCACCCCGACGCCTGTCGCGTCTCTTTGTCGTGGTATTGATCCCCCTGCTGCTGCTGGCGATAGGGTATATCTTTCAGCAGCAAACCCGCGCTGCCGTTAGTGACATAGCACTGGACCGCGTAACGCGCAGTGTCGAAGCCTTAGGGGGGCGGTTGATATCTTATGGCAATGCACTGGAAAAAATTCGCCAGCGCCCTTTGCTCGGCGGCGGACACGGTGAAACCGTGACGTCTCTGGTGACATTTCCACCACCGCCACAGATATTGACAGTAGGTGCAGTTGACAATGTTTATTTAACGATTGGGATGCGAATGGGGCTGGTCGGAGTGGCAGCATTTTTGTGGGTCTTTGG
>JAGWBW010000012.1:29524-40955 GCA_021295695.1 Candidatus Latescibacterota bacterium | reverse complement strand
GCGCTACTTGTCTATGGCATGGCAGACGCAACCCTCTTTGCCAATCGGTTGATCTTCATCCATGCAACATTTTTGGGGCTCATTGCGCGGCTGGTAGCAGAGGAAAAAAATAATGCCTGAGCGCGTGACAGCAATAGTGGTCAATTGGAATGCTGGAAAACATCTGGCGCAATGCGTTACCGCATTGATCAATCAGCGTGGAATTGATCTCGATGTGGTCGTGGTCGATAACGCATCGTCGGACAACAGCCTGGAGGCATTGAAAACTTATGGCGACCGCGTACGCCTGATTCAAACCGGCGAAAATCTGGGTTTTGGGCGCGCAGTGAACCGCGGTGTGGCTGTCTCACATAGTGCAATTGTCGTAGCCATGAATCCCGATGTTGTGTTGCAACCAGATGCAGTGAATACGATGGTCGATTTTTTGGACACTCACGCCAATGTGGGCATGGTAGGGCCAAAGTTGAAAGACGCGGATGGACAGGTACTGGCCTCATGTGGCGAAGCACCCAGGCTCAGAGATGAAATTTGTCGTAAATTCCTATTGCATCTAATATTTCCATTGCTTAAATTTCGGCGGCGAAGCCCCTCCAAACCCGAAGCTGTGGCCTGGGTAACCGGGGCGTGTTTCGCGGTTCGTCGCCGCGTTCTGGACGCAGTCAACGGGTTGGACGAGGCCATTTTTATGTATTACGAAGATGTAGATCTCGGCCTGAGCATCAACCGATCGGGTTGGCAGGTCATGTATTTGCCCCACGCCGAAGGCATACATATTGGGGGCGAAAGTTCCAAACAGGCATTGACGCGGATGCTCGTGGTCAGTGAAGCTTCTTATGCCTATTTTATTGCCAAACACCTGGGGCAATGGGCCGCGCGCTTGCTCCGATTCCTGCGTCCCATCGAAATGACATTGCGCGCATTGCTCTGGGGAAGTGTGTTTTTACTCGCCCACAACCGTCGCAAAGAGGCGCGAGCGCGTTTGCGGGCTTACTGGTTTATCCTAACTCACGGTACTGTGGAGGAAGGTCCATGATTCCCATTTTTCGTCCCTGGTTTGACGACGCAGAAGCCGAAGCTGTGCGCGAGGTATTGATGTCCGGTTGGGTCGGACCCGGGGTAAAGGTCGAAGAATTCGAAGCGCGATTTGCCCGTTATGTGGGGGCACAACACGCAGTATCTCTCAACTCGTGCTCTGCGGCACTGCTGTTGGCCTTGAAAACACTGGATATAGAGGGGGGAGAAGTCATTACCACACCGCTGACCTTTGTATCGACCAATCACACAATTTTGCAAAATGGAGCCACGCCGGTGTTTTGCGACATAGATCCCGAAACACTCAATATCGATCCAAAAGCAATTGCCGCTAAAATCACGCCGCGCACCCGAGCGATTATGGTCGTGCATTTTGCCGGACACCCCTGCGATATGGATGAGATTCTATCCATTGCAAACCAGCACGGAATTCCGGTTGTAGAAGACGCCGCACATGCCAGCGGCGCGCGTTACAAAGATCGGATGATCGGTGGGGTGGGCACAGTGACGTGTTTTAGTTTTGATGCGCGCAAAAATCTGTCAACCTGTGACGGTGGAATGTTGACCACCAACAATTCAGACCTCGCCGAACGCGCGCGAAAATTGCGCTGGATGGGCATTTCGCGCGGCACTTATGATCGGTTCCGGAAAAACGGCACGGAGCGCCGATGGGAATACGAAGTGGGGGAACTCGGCTATAAATGTTATATGAACGATCTCAATGCGGCAATTGGGCTGGTGCAATTGGGCAAATTGGAATCAGCCAATGCGCAACGCCGAGAGATTTTTTTGGAATACGGACGCTCATTTGCCACCCTCAACTGGATGCAAACACCCATAGAAAAACCCCATGTTCGCAGTGCTATGCACGCTTATGTGGCGCGCGTATCCCAGCGCGATAAATTGATCGATCATCTGGGACAGCACAATATCGATGCGGGCGTACATTACAAACCCTGCCATTTATTTGAAGTGTACAAACCCTATCGCACAGACTTGCCCGTCACCGATGCCGTGTGGCGCGATTTGATCACGCTCCCTCTTTTTCCAAGTCTGACTGAGAGCGAAATTGGACAAGTCATCGAAGCCGTGCGCGACTTTCAACCCTAAGGTATGTTTTGACGCCCGTCATCTTATTCGGTATTACCGCAATTCTATCGGCGTTGTTCACAGCGGTTGCGCGCCTGATAGCACGCCGTTTTGATGCGCCCGACGCGCCTGTTTCAACTCTGGGCGGCACAGCTTTGCTGGCCGCTCTTTTTTGTGGCTTTTGGTTCTTGCCCCAATCGCTCCCCCTGGGCCTCGTTATCGGTGCTGTGGGAATGGCATTTATCGGCATTTTAGACGACTGGAAGCCTTTTGCTCCGCTACACAAATTTGCATTGACCCTTGCGGTTGCAGGTATTGCTGCCTACCTCGGCCCGCGTATTCATCTCACAAATATTATCTGGATAGATGGTCCACTGACCGCGTTGTGGATGGTCTGGATGTGCCATGCGTTCAATGTTCTGGACATGGAAGATGGTCTTTCGGCAGGCAGTGGAACCATTGCTTCGCTGAGTTTGTGGCTGATAAGCGCAGGCGATTGGGCACTCGTAACAGCGGGTGCACTCATGGGATATTTAGTACACAATTTTCATCCCGCCCGTATCCTGATGGGCGACACCGGTAGCCTGTTAATTGGCTTTTTGCTGAGTGGTATGGCTATTGTTGTCTCAAACCATATTGGCGGTCTCATAGGCGTCATCGGACCTTTAATCGCCCTGGGCTTACCCATCTTTGAAGCAGTATTTATCAGTGCGCTCCGATTTGCCAAAGGCCGCTCTATTGTCCGAGCCAGCCGAGATCACGTCGCACAGCGGTTGGTACAATGGGGGCTACCAGTGCGTGCAGCAGTTGCTCTGATCTGGCTGACAGGCGTGGTTTTAGGTGCCCTGGCCCTTTTGTTCGCCCTGGGACACTGGATCAGTCTGGTTGGTGTTGCGTGTCTCGCCATAGGTGCGTGGAGGGGATTGTCGCGTGTGGATATGGAAGGCGATGAATGTGATGGACGCCCAGTTGGCCTATTTGGCAAAAACTGGTTGATACACCGCGTGATGCGCCAGACAATGGACGAAGTAAAGGGGATGGTAAATGGAAGATTGCTGGATGCGGGATGTGGCAACAAACCCTATGCCAGCATTTTTCAGGCGCGGGTGCAGCAATACATCGGCATGGAAAAAGGGCGTACGCGATATAAACGCGCCAACGTATGGGGCGATGTGCTGGCACTTCCCTTTCGCGATGGGACCTGCGATACCGTGTTGTGCAATCAGGTCCTGGAACATGTGCCGCAGCCCCAATTGGCGATTGACGAAATGGCGCGCGTATTGCGACCAGATGGCTATTTGATTCTCACCGCACCCCATATTTGGGGTTTGCACGAAGTCCCCCACGATTATTTTCGGTTTACGCCTTATGGATTGCGCCATCTCGCTGAGAAATCGGGGCTGACCGTCCATACAACGCGCGCACTTGCGGGATTTTGGGTCACAGCCGGGACGCGATTCTGTTATTATCTGGCGCGTTTTGAACGCGGTCCTCTAATTCCCTTTGTGCGCATTGGATTTTTTGTCATCCAACTCAGTGCCCTGCTTTTGGATCGCTTGCACCGCGTGGAGAGCGAAGCGTGGAATTTTCTGCTCATTGCACAAAAGCGCGGAGGATTTATCCCATGAGTAATTTTATCGCGTCCATTAAAGCCGATTTTAATAAGCGGTACCCAATTATCCACCATGCGATAGTGAAACACTATTTCACTTCCATCATCATCCTGGTCATCTTCTTTGCATTTATCCTTCGATATTTCCAATTAAACATCGGTTTGCCCTATTTGTATTTCTGGGATGAACCGCTTACAGCCAGCAACGCGCTTCAGATGATGAAAACGGGGGATTACAACCCCCATTTTTTTAAGTACGGTTCCCTGATGATTTATTTAAATCTGTTGGTCGATCAGTTATACCGCATTTATCTCTCGTTCACAGGCGGATTGGCAAGCGTGGAAAATATACGCATTGAAACCGACACTGGTTGGCACTGGACGATATCCCATCCGAGCTTTTATTTTTGGAATCGTTTTTTGACCGCCACAATGGGCACCGCAACAGTATTTATCACCTATTTAATCAGCAGGTCGATATGCAACAGATGGACCGGAATCATATCGGCTTTTTTTTTAGCTGTTCTCCCGATCCATATTATTCATTCAGGCTTTGTAACAATGGACGCGCCAGTCGCCCTATTTGTCGCACTTGTCGCCCTATTCTCCATTTTGTTTATCGACCAAAAAAAAATCATCTATTTCATTTTTAGCTTAATATGCGTCGGGTTTGCCACAGCGACAAAATACAATTCGGGCCTGGCAATTTTGCTCCCTATCGCATCGCTAATTTGGATGTCTTATCGAGATGAAATCCCGCGCCAAAAATTTTATTGGCTTGCGATCCCCTGCCTGCCTGCGGTGACTTTCCTTCTTGTCATGCCCTACGCAATTCTCGACTTCCCAAATTTTATTAAGGATATATTACACCAAATTACATACTACAAAACCACGGGACATCCCGGCGCAACAATCAGCCCTGGATGGGATTATTTCTCGTTTCAGATACAAAAATTTTACCAAAACATCGGACTAATAGGCACCATCCTGTTTGCAATCGGTCTGGCGGGGACAATTTTCCGACCGGTACTGCTCCTGATCATATTATTCCCCGTGAGCTATCTTTTATTCATGAGCGACATGACCGTCAATTTTCACCGCAATTTTATACAGGTGTACCCATTTATCGCCGTTTTTGCAGGGGTTGCTTTTTACAATCTGCATGTGGCATTGGCGCACTTTTACCCAAAGCTCAAAAAACCAATTCCGATTATATGTCTCGCAGCCGCACTCGTTTTACTGCCGCGCGCTTATGACGCTTATCAAACGGGCATAGTATTGCACAATACCAGAGATACCAGAAGCGCAGTCATAGATACGCTCAACGCGATGGAAGATGTGCAAAAAGTTGTCTTTGCCAGAGAACTGCGTGTTCAGGAACAAGATCTCAAGAGATTAAAATGCGACTATTCGATACAACCTATTGAAATAATAAGCGCGGAAGAAAATAAGGATGGCGTACACTATGTCTTGCCAGCCGAAATATCACAGATTTACACTTATCACCATGAGGAAATACAGACCAAAAAAGCAATCATCGACAAAATCCATAGTGAGCATATTTTGCAATACATCAACAACAATTACATTGAACAAAATATTGGAAAGGATTACATCAAACAAAATGCCGCAACCATGCTCGATGCATTTTCCACAAGCCCCTCGCTGATAATCGCAAATCAGATACCTCCTGAACCTTTGTACCCCGGCGTTATTGCATTTGATACCTGTAAGCTATCTCCCACAGGCGTGCAAATCAACATCCGCAATACCGCAACACTCCGCGACGGCGTAATAACAACTCCATCTTACGACCTGAAACGCGGGAAATACCTGTTCACATGTCAAGCAAAAAAACCTGCCACGCCAGAACGGTCACGAAGCACTGTCTTTGGAGAATACGAAACAAGAATCACAGTAAAACGCCTGAATGCGTTCCGCAAGCATGCGAGTATCAAAGTTTCCATCTTGGCGGACCAGACGCTCTTAACACAACAAATATTCATCCCAACAGAGAATTTCGCTCAAATGGACGCCTTTTTTTCGCTCGAAAAAAACCAGCGCGTCTCAGTCCAAATAGAGAATCTCCCTGATATATCCGCCTCTCTTTTACCTGTAGAAACAACGATTAAGCAACTGAAGATAGAAAAAGCAGGTAAAAGGTAAGACGACCCTACCCGGCCCCCCCTCATATCTCACGTCTCACCGCCTTTTACTGTTGTAAAAATTCACACCTGTGCCATCGCGTCACATATTCCATTTCCAATTCTATTTTATATCCCATTGTAATTCAATAACTTAAAATAATTCTCCCCCAATTGGCACGCTATTTGCTCAATACCTTTACCGCACGCAAAAATCTCAACGGAGAAATATGCGGTGAAACCAATTTACTACATAGTGCTTCTGATAGCGGTCTCTCTACACGGCTGCACCACCTATGCTCACTTTTCGGGCGACTTTCGCACGAGCCTGCGTACGCGAAATTACGAAGACGCCCGTGCGAAAATCAAAAAGTCGAGAAAAAGAGGCAACCAATTGCTCTATCTCCTCGAAAATGGCCTCCTCACCCACTATCAGGGTCACTACGAAACATCCAACCGCTATTTTGCAGAAGCCGAGAGACTGTCAGATCGACTCTATACCCGCTCGGTTTCCCGTGAAGCCGCCGCATTTGTGACCAATGACGCCATACGCAACTACCGCGGCGACAGCTTTGAAATGGTTGCCGTTCACTACTATCGCGCACTGAATTACTGGTACCTGGGCCTCCCAGAAGACGCCCTTGTCGAATGTCGCAAAGCCAATTTGAAACTCAACCAATACGCCATCCACAATGGACAGACGAGTTACAAAAATGACGCCTTCATTCACTACATCACCGGCCTATTTTACGAAGCCACGGGCGAACTCAACGACGCCCGCGTCTCCTATCAGCACGCTCAAGACGCCTATTCATACTACGAAAAAAAGTTCCACACCGCTCCACCTCAAACCATCGCTAAAGATCTCAAAAAAGTAGATGACATTCTCAATGGCGAAGGAACCGACATGCGCTTTGCTTCGCTCACTATCCCGCCTTTTGTCCCCCCTGTGGGCAATGGCGAACTCGTGATCTTTTCTGAAATCGGTTTTATCCCTCGCAAAGTACAAGAGGAAATTGATCTGCCCATTTACGAAGAGGACATAAAGCGAGGCAAGGACGACAAAATATCTTCCGTCGCCACCGAAATCTCACGCCGCCGTCATCGCGTATATCCCATTCGCGATGTCAATTACTGGTTGCGCGTCACCCTTCCCAAATACGAAGCCATTACCCCGCGCACAAAGCGCATTTTCATCCGCGCAGGAGACCGCACCATTCAAACGCAGATCGCTCAAAATTACGCCGCAATTGCAAAAACATCGCTCCAGGATCACTACCCGAGGGTTATGATCAGAACAATCGCCCGAGGCTTTGCAAAATACCTGGCTCACCTCAAGGCCAAAGACGAAAATGAAGTCCTCGGTTTCTTCGTCAATTTGTTCAACATCTCAACCGAAATCGCCGACACGCGCAGTTGGGTCTCATTGCCCCACAATATTCAAATCGGCCGCCTCGAACTGCCACCCGGCATCCACACCATCACCCTCGAAGCCCGCGACGCCAACGGGCGCATTATCGAAACTGAAACATTTACCAACATCGAAATCAAACCTGGCCAACGCACATTCTTGAATCACAGGATCTATCAATAATACGCAATCATCTCAATTCACAAGGAGGAACACAATGAAAATTTCACATCGAAGCCTTCTGTTCATCATTGTTCTCGGCCTGTTCGTTTCAACGGCAAATGCGGCGCGATCAGACCTGCCGCCCACACGGGGCATCGTCGTCAACCTCGTCGAATGGGACGGCGGAGAACTGCCCGCGGTTTATGAACGTACCGACCAGCTTCCCTTTACCCGTGAAGACCTGTTGCAATTGGTACAGAGCGACTTTAAACCCGACCAAATCGCACAGATGGTTTCTGAACGACGCTATGCAGGCGATGCATCTGCCGAGGGGCTGATCGCGCTCAAACAGGCTGGTCTTGAGTCCGTTGTCATACAGGCCATCTCCAAACACGCGCTCGCACCAAATCAATCGCTTAACCTCACCATTTACCTGACCTTTGACGGCACTTCCCAAACGGCGCGCCACCGCTTTCTCTACGTCATCATTCCCGACGGAGAAATCCAGCGCGTCTTCACTGCCGACGTAAACACCGTGCTCGCCGGGCAGTGGAAAAGAGACACCCTGATCGATGCCACAGACCCCTTGATCCCGCGAAAAATTCGGCGCGTCACCTTCTCGGGAACAATCCCGCTCAAAACACACGGCAGCAAAACCGTACGGATTTTCACATCTTCGCGCCCGGGGATCCATCAAATCGGCGAGATACCGGCGATAGACCTCTCGCGGGTTCAAACGTATCAAATGGATTATCCAGTCAGTTCACCCATTCAAGACTGCCGCGCCTACATTCGCTACAAACAGGATGTTGTGCTACCGGACAAATGGCACATGATTGACACGCGAATGGAATGCGAATGGAGATAAGACACACCTTTCACCGTCCATCTGCGTTCATCTGCGTTCATCTGCGGATACTTTCACCTCTCAACAAGGAGACAGGCCATGAAACTCATCACCTGGACAGCAATCGCTCTGATCGGCATCACAACCGGATGTGCCGGTCCCAGAGCCTTTACAAAAGGGACGTATGAAGATCCCAAAACCATCGCCCTGCTCGACGACCGCTTTAACGAAAACGACATGCAACTCATCGCCAAAAAAGTCGTCAATTCAATCCTCGAAGCACCGTTGCACAGACCCGAACCCGCCATCATGCTCGGCAAAATGCGCAACCGCACCACCGAACACATCGACATGGTGGCCCTCTCTGACAAAATCAAAACCGCATTGATCCAGAGCGGCAAAGTGCGCTTTGTCGATGTCACCAACCGCAAAGACATCGCCACAGAATACGACTATCAACAATCCGGCTACGTCGATCCCACACAGGCCAAAGCACCGGGCAAACAGACCGGATCAGACATGATCCTCACGGGCACACTCAGCGCGAATGTGCAGGAAGTGGGCAAAGAAAAACTCATCTACTACAAAGCCACCTTCCAACTGACGGATCTGACCACATCGGAAATTATATGGACAGACGAAAAAGAAATCCGCAAAGCCTACAAAAAGCGCAACATCGGATTGTAATTGCGCAGAAAACCTGGGATTATTAGGTTGGGGAATTACGAATTGGGAGTTGAGTATTAAAAATTAAGGGTTGGGCGGTTGGGTATCCTGCACATCCTTCCATCCTTTAATTCTGATCCAGAAAGGAGCAATACCATGAAACACCTGTTATTCACACTCGTAATCGCCCTGCTTTTGGGAAGCGGTGCCAGCGCGCAAACTGGTCGAACTGATGGGGCGGAAGAAAGCGAATTTGGCAAAGGGGGATACCCTTTTGGTGTCCCGAGTCATCGCGTTTATCTCAACACTGCCTTTGGATCTGGCTTTTTTGACCTGACGGACGTCAACAAAACGCGCACGGGATTTCTCTACGGGGTTGAACTCGGCGTCGAAATGGACCAATGGCTCGGCATTCAGGCGGGCTATAATTATCTTTCCGACCGCGATATGTCCATTTTCAGCCTCGGATCGCGTTTTGCCTACACCTATGACCCCTTTGTGTACCACGTCTCACTCAGCACCGGACTATACGCGCCCAATGAAGGCAGCCGCAACTTTGGTTTGGCGCCCGGTGCTGGCATAGACATCGTCCTCCACAAAAGGGTGCGTATTGGACTCGACTATAAACACGACTTTATCTTTACCGACAACCGCACCACCGACATGGACCGTATCTATGCGGGCCTCAAATTCTTCTTTTAATCAAACAAACAAGAGGCGAGGGCCAAACAATCCCTCGCCTCTCTCCGTCTTATCCACAGGTCACAAATCACCTATCCAAACACCTCACTCGCGACAAAAGCCATACCCAGTGCAGCGGCAGAATCGCCGCCGCGCGCCCATTCAAACTGCGTTGAGACAACCTGCGTATCAAAGGGATTTTCGAGATAGATCGACCACGACCCATCTTTAAATCCTTCAATCACCCACGCCATATACTGATCGCGAAAAGACGCTTCTGAAAGCCCTCCACCAATCACCACAAGTCCCGGATCGAATAACCGCACCCAATTCGCTGTCGCATAACCCAGAATAAATGCCTGCTCCTTAAAAAGCGACACAGCAAGCGGATCGCCATTTTCCGCGTAATCGCGGAGTTGATACGCCTTTTCCTCAATTGATTCATCTGAAGCATTCAGCGCGTGATCTCTCCATTTATCCTGCGCCAATTCAATCCCAAGCCTGCGTCGCAACGCCATAAGCGACACCCAGGCTTCTGCACATCCCGTAAGCCCACACGAACAAGCAGGTAACTCCCCATCTGCCTCTCGAAATGGAACCGAAGCATGCCCCACTTCCAGCGCGAGACCATTTGATCCCTCGTAAATCTGCCCACCTGACAAAACCAATCCACCGCCCAGACCCGTTCCAGGCGCAATAAGCAAAAGACCCGCGTCGCAATCTGACCGCGCCGCGTATTCACCAACTGCCGCGGCATTGCCGTCATTTGTCATATACACGGGCACCCCCACACGCGCAGAAAACTCGTCGCGAATATTCGTTCCCACCCAATCCGCACCCAGATTGGCCTGCACTCGAATCACGCCATTACTACTCGGCGCAGGCACATCCAGTCCAATACCCGCAATATCCGATTGACTCTTCCCAGCGCGATCAGTCAATAACCCCAGTGCTTCCTCAAGCTGTACAAACGTAGCCTCATACCCATCTTTGACGCGGCTCGCCACCTCCACCATATCGCCCAATAAATTGCCAGACGCATCGACGAGAATGGATTTCACGCTCGTTCCCCCGATATCCAGGCCCGCAAAACAGCGCGAGTCACTCTCTCTCATAACCCTATTCCCTATCTTCTTGTAATCACAAACAACTGACGCGTCCCATCTCTGGAAATCGAAGGAAAAAGCACCTGGTCACTCGTGCGATTCCAGCAGGGCGCAGGATCACTCCTCAAATCCCCCGATATCCACTCACCTTGATCGTATCGCCGAGTTCGCGCCCATGCCCCGTCAGCCATGCGATACATCACATAAACCGTTCCGCGCTTTGGCCCCGACCCATTGATAATCCACTTTCCATCTGGAGAAAACGCATTGTCTCCGCCAGGCTCTGGAAAAACAGACTGATCCCCCAGGGTCCGTACAATTTTCTGCTCAATGGTATCGTAAACCACCAGATCATCGGCATTGTGACCGAGAATCTCATGTCCTTCCAACCATTCGGGATGCCCACCAATAAAAACTTTCTGGATTGTCAAATCACTGCCATCGGGATTTACGGTAAAAGGCACATTGAGCCGCGCTTCGCGCTTATTGAACTTGCCCCGCGCATAAAAATAAATCCGATCATCATCCCTGTTCCACAGCGTATGGTTGATAAACATTTCCTTGTTTTCAACCCCCGGGTGGTAATCCCGCAGCGCCTCTCCCAATTGGGCAAAAGATACAATAAGCTCTTTTTTACCCGTATCCACATCTACTTTAAAAATTCCATCGTCCTCGGGATGT
>JAGWBW010000012.1:0-29516 GCA_021295695.1 Candidatus Latescibacterota bacterium | reverse complement strand
GTCACCAACCGCAGACGCGCCATGCGTGCATAATTTAATCCCAAAAAATAGCCGCCATTTTGCGCCACGCCGCTGTTGCCAAACGACGTATCTTCATAGCGATATCCGCGGATCCTTTTCCCTTTGGAAATATCGAATAAAACCGTGAAAACCTTCTGAGTATCCGGATCGCGATCATTAAAGAAAAACTGCGTTTCCGGCGATTCGGGATTCCAGTAGAACATCGTGCCCTGCTGAGGATTCCACCCCTGCGACTGGTCAACCACCTGGATCGAATACTCATTTTCAGTATCGATCAAAATCACATCCGCTGCCTCGCCAGGTCCGGGCATGCGATCCTGAAAATCATTCCGCAATGAGACGATATAACGACCGTTCTGGTTCCAGGGTATGGTCTGCGATTGACCGATATATCCAAAAAAATGATGTTCAGGACCATGCGTGATCTGCTCAATCTCAAGCTCAAATGAACCTGCCAATTTATTCTCCTCCTCAATTTTACGGACTAAACCCCTATCGCATACCCATCGCGCCTCGGATCTGCACCGCCCATCAGCGCGCCCGATTCTGCATCCACCACAATACCCTGTGCGCCTCCACAAACAGGGGAATAATCGGGCAACACCTTCACATCGTGCCCACGCGCTTTCAGTGCGCGCCGAACAGACTTCGACATCCGCCTTTCAATGGACACCTGTGTGCCCGCAGTTTCAATGCGGAACCGGGGTGCTTCAATCGCCGCCTGTATATTCATGCCGTAATCCAGCACATTGGTCAAAAATTGTACCGATGTTTGTTGAATCCCCCAGCTTCCCGGCGTACCCAGCGCAGAAAAAAGCGCGCCATCTCGAAATACCAGCATCGGCGACAGGCACATATCCACTTTTTTGTGGGGTGCAATGCAATTTGGGCTATCGGGCACCAGATCGCCCCAACGAATAAAATTGTTCAAAAACATGCCCGTATCGCCCATCATCACCCCCGACCCAAAACCCGATCCCAAACTCTGGGTTATAGCCACGGCATTGCCATCGCCATCGACCACATCGAAATGCGTCGTGCATTCATTGAGCCATGCCATTGGATCGCCTGGTTCAATCTCACCCGGCAACTTCGTCGCCGGATACCACTCGCCCCGATGCACACCCGCCCGGTCTCCAATCTGCTTTCGGCGCTCAGCCGCATACCCTTTAGCCAGCAATCCTTCAACCGGAGCCTGCGGGACAGCCGCATATTCTATCCGATCCGCATTGCCCAACTTCACAGCCTCAATAAACAGATGCAATGCCTGTTCAGAGTGGTGTTCCATTTCCGCCAGATCGTATCCTTCCAGCATATTGAGCGTCTCGAGAATCTGAAATCCCGCGCTCGGTGGCGGCGGACAAAATACCTCATAGCCACGATAGGTCGTCGCTATCGAATCGACCCATTCCGGTTCAAAATCCGCCAAATCGCGCTCGGACAACCAGCCCCCTTCCCCCTGTATATATCCCGCCATTTCACGCGCGAGATCGCCCCTATAAAAAACCTCCGCCCCCCCCTCAGCAACCCGCCGAAACGTCTGCGACAAATCCTTTTGAATTAGAATCTCACCAGGCAGAGATCCGCGCCCACGCGACAGAATAACGCGTTCAGCCCTGTCGTTCATCCGACCGCCACTATTGGACATCGACTGGCTATTCTTCACCGTCACAGCATACCCGTTCTCCGCCAGATCAATAGCAGGTGCAAATACTTGTGCAGGCGTCATCGTGCCATAGCGTTCCAACAATTCCAACCAACCACCACAAGCACCCGGCGTCAAACACGAACGCGGCCCAGCATCTTTATCCGCCGGACTATCAAACAATTCAGCTCGCGCTTGATACGGTGTTCGCCCACAATAATCCAGGACGCGCCTGCGGTCGTTTTTTGCATCATACACAATCGCATACCCCACCCCCGCAATACCAGACATATAGGGTTCAACAACATTGAGCGCGGCAGCAATCGCAACCGCAGCATCAAACGCATTGCCCCCCTCAAGCAACATCCGCACGCCGGATAGCGCAGCCTGCGGATGCGCACACGCAACCATACCGCGCGTGCCCGTAACCGTTGGTCTATGTGTCACACCATGTGTTGAAAAAGCCATATAACTGCTCCTGAAGATTTGATTTCCGCACTCAATAGGCCGAATTAAAATCGGTATAATCTACGTCCAGTAAAAAAAAATGGCAACCATAGAGTCATAGCCAGTAGAGAATATATTGCTCCGTTCTCCACACCAACGTATATTGCGCCATCCGCTATCCCATTCATCCATAATCTGGGAAGACACCTTATGGATCCCGTACAACTCACGCGCGAATTTGTATCCTTCAACTCGACCAGCTATTTGAGCAATGTCGATTGCTCAAACGCCATGGCAGAAAGAATGCACGACGCTGGTCTCACTGTTGAACGCATCCCCTACACAGACCCCAATGGCGTATCCAAACTGAATCTCGTCGGAAAAAAAGGAAATGGCACTGGTGGTCTTGCCCTCATGGGACACAACGACGTCGTACCCGCTGAAGGGTGGGCCTGGGACCCTTTTGAAGTCGTCGAAAAGGGATCCCGAATCTACGGACGTGGTGTAGCCGACATGAAAGGTTCTGTCGCGTGCATGATCGCCACGGCAAGCCATTTCTCCATAGACGAACTCAAACAACCCATTTACGTGGTCGTCACCGGAGATGAAGAAATCAACTGCGGAGGCGCCGATGTTGTCGCCCAAAAATCTGAGGTATTAAAAGAATCCAACGTGCGCTATGGCATTATTGGCGAACCCACCCTGCTCGACGTGGTACACGCCCATAAAGGCTCGGTCAAAATCAGTGTCACAGCCACGGGAAAAGCCACGCACAGCAGCATGGGAACAGGTATTAACGCCAATCACAAACTCATCCCCTTCCTCAACGACATGCTCGCCATAGACCGCGAACTTAAAACCAATGAAAAATACCTCAACAACGCCTTCACACCCCCACACGCCACCCTCAACACCGTCATACACGGGGGGGAACAGGCGTCGAACATCACCACGCCAGAAAGCGGGGCAACCCTCAACATGCGCCCCATGCCCGGACAGGATTTCGCGCCCTTGCTCGACAAAATCAGAACACTGGCCGAAGAACGCGAGGTCCACATCGACATATACGACGGCCTCGCCCCACTCCACACCCCGGTAGAATCTCGCATCGTACAAGAATCCCTCTCTGTCACAAACAAGAGCGAACCCAAAACCGTAGCTTATGGCACCGACGGCATGATCTTTGGCAAAACCATGGAACTCGTCGTACTCGGTCCCGGAAATATTCAGCAGGCACATACTATTGACGAATGGATCGAAATCGAACAACTCCATCAAGCGGTGGATACCTTCTCGGAAATGGTGCGGCGGTTTTGTAGTTAATCCATTCCCGCATAACAAAAAGCCCCGTGATCTTTCAATCGCGGGGCTTTTTTATGTGTAATCGGATTGGCGCAAATCCTTACCCACCTGCAATCGACGTCACAAAATGAACCTCGCTATCGGGGGGTATCTGTGTCCGCAACCCTTCTTCGGTGACAACGCCATCAATCGCAACAGCCAATCCCGGTGCAATCCGATAATCCTCGTACACCACCCGATCTTTAATACCGGGAAATTGTGCATCCAGATTTTCGATCACCTCGCGTAAGGTATTGCCACCAACAACCACCTTCTCCTGACCATCGGTCAATTTGCGCATCAGCGAAGGAATCCACACTTCAGGCATGTCAACACTCCTATTTCTCTTTCTCTCGCCTATTCGAGTTTGAACAAAATGAGCGTACCAAGTGTCAACAATGTTGTGACCTGAATCCCTACAAGCCAACAGAAAAATGTGAGCATCCGATTTGACAAGCCATCAATCCTGGTCGTCATACTATCAACGCGAATCGACAAATCAGGCTGACCTTGATCCAGGCTGGTCAAGCGCGTATTCATTTGCTCAGTTATGCCTTCAACGCGAGATAATCGGGCGTCTATTTCCGCCAACTTGCTATCAACAGGTTTTGGAATCTGCATTGTAATTCTCCTGTTTATCAACGGATCAGGCCGAACCATTTCCACCATTTTTATCCCACCAGGCTTCCAACACGCGCGGAGGCGACATGGGCAACTCGGTCAGACGCAGGCCAATAGCATCGTAAATCGCATTGGCAACCGCTGCTGTAGGTGGCACAATCGGTACCTCTCCCACCCCGCGCACACCGTATGGATGCCCCGGATTGGGAACCTCGACAATATGCGCCTCAATCATCGGCAAATCCAGACACGTTGGCATGCGATAATCCAGCAAGCTGCTATTCCGCAAAATGCCATCTTCATCGTACACATACTCTTCGTTGAGCGCCCAACCAATCGCCTGCGCCACGCCGCCCTGCATCTGCCCCTCCACATAAGGCGGATAAATCGCTTTGCCCGCATCCTGGAAAATCGACGCACGCAAAATATCGACCTTACCCGTATCGGGATCAACCTCCACATCCACAATCGCCACAGCATAAGCACCCCCAACACCTGTGGGTTTTGCCGTGGCGCGCCCCATCACCGGCCCGCCCGTTGAATCGAGTTGCGCCGCCAAATCCTTGAACGTAATTGACTTCGACGGATCGGACTTCGATTGGAATACCCCTTGATCGAACTCGACATCATCCTCGGAAATCTCCCACAGCATCGCCGCACGCGCCATCATCTGTTCTTTGATATCCTGCGCGCACTTATAAGCCGCCCAACCCGTCGCAAATGTCGTGCGCGAACCACCCGTCACACCCGTATAACCAATCGAATCCGTATCGCCCACCTGCGGGCGAATCTGCTGTTCTGAAATGCCCAGCACCTCGGCCATCTGCATTGCAACCGACGTGCGCGTACCCCCAATATCTGTTGAACCTTCCACCAGATTGATCGTGCCATCGGCATTCACACTCGCAGCCGCACTCGAAACACCGCCTCCATTGCCCCAAAAACCTGACGCTACGCCGCGACCACGATATTTCCCATCGAGTGCCGTCTGATAGTGGTCTGAAGAGACCGCAGCGCGAACACATTCCTCGTGCCCAATGCGCTTATTCACGGGACCATCTGCGCGGCGCGTGCCTTCTTTTGCAGAATTGCTCAACCGAAATTCCAGCGGATCAACCCCCAATTTCTCGGCGAGTTCATCCACCACAGTTTCAACGGCATAAGCCGCATTCGTCGTGCCCGGCGCGCGATAGGCCGAAGAGGAAGGCTTGTTGTTCACCACATCATAACCATCCACCAGAACATGCGGGATAATATAAGGCGCCAGCATATTGCGCGCGCCCGCGCCCACGGGACTGCCGGAAAAAGCCCCCGCCTCATAGGCCAGTTCACTCTCAGCAGCGACGAGCTTACCATCTTTGGTCGCGCCCATCTTCACCCGAATCCACGAACCCGACGTCGGGCCAGTCGCCTGCAAGACCTCAGTGCGGCTCATAATCATTTTCACCGGATGCCCGGTCTTTCTCGACAACAGCGCGGCAATCGGTTCCAGATACGCTTTGATCTTACCGCCAAATCCCCCGCCAATCTCCAGGGGTACAACCTTAATTTGCGACACGGGAATGCCCAAAATTCTCGCAGTCTGATCCCGCACGCCAAATGCACCCTGATTGCTGCACCAGATCGTCACCACCCCATCGGCATTCCACAACACCGTGGCATTTTGAGGTTCGATATAGCCCTGGTGCACCATATCCGTGCGAAACTCGCGCTCGACAATCACATCGGCTTCGGCAAACCCCTGCTCGATATCGCCCAATTCCGTGCGAAAATGCGACGCCACATTGCTGAAATTCTCGCTCTGCTCGCCCATCGACTTGGTCCTCTGATCTTCATGCACCAGAGGTGCGTCATCCTTCATCGCCTCCCGCACATCCAACACATGAGGCAGTACTTCGTACTCTACCTCGATCAAATCCAGCGCTTCCTCGGCAATATGGACATTGGTCGCTGCCACTGCCGCCACGGGATACCCCTGATAGAGCACCTTCTCGCGTGCCAGCACTGCCGCACACATATCCTTGACCCGCACCACCTCTTCGCCCAAATCAGCCAACTGCTCCTCGGCATTGAGCGCCAAATCCTGCCCCGTAACAACCGCGCGCACGCCTTCAAGCACTTCGGCCTTGCTCGTATCAATCGACTTAATCCGAGCATGTGCATGCGGGCTTCGCAAAACGCTGGCATGCAACATATCGGGCAAATTGAGGTCCGTACCGTAAATTGCCCTGCCCGTCACCTTATCTGCGCCATCGTGCCGCACGGGCCGCGTCCCCACGACCTTATAATCCGTAATACCCAAATAATCTTCCTGTTGAACCGCCATTTATTCCTCCTGTGAGTTTGTATCAGAAATACATTTTTCGAAATTTGTTATCAAAACAACTAAGCGATGTGCCATTGGTCATTTCTTCACACTGCCAGAACCGAGATAGTCCGCAATACGGAGTTCATCATTAATAGCGCACTTATCTGGATCCCATAAGAGTTCTGTACGATCTGGGGAGATCTCGTACTTTTCACGTTCATCGGGAGATGCGTGATAAAGCGTCGGAATCCACTTCAAGGGCACTGAAAGAATACGTCCATCAGCCAATTCAATATGAATATGCACATCATCAAAATGCACTTGATGAATAAGGGCTTCTTGAGGAAAGGTATAGGCAGAAACCGGATATGGAATATCATACCATTTCACTTCAATCCGTTCCTCAGTTTGTTCTACCTCTGTATTCATACCAGGCCTCCAATAGAAACGCTTGATTCTGTTCAATAATCTTCAAAGCTCGATTTAATTCATGCGCTCTTAACGTGCGGCCAGAACGTGCAACTTGAATAGTGGGTTCGATCCAGACTTTGGCATCATGAGTATCATTTTGCATACCCTTTCCCACATGAACACTGGCCCGATTTTCATGAAGCGCATCAAAACTGTGAAACCAAAAAATGAGACTACCTTCTCTGAGAATCCTCGGACTCATCTAACTCCTTCCCGCAAAAAAATAATGCAGACTACGCCCCCTGTCCAGTCTTTAATCAAGCATCGCTGATCTTGATACCCGACAGGGTCTCAATAGTCTTTGTCACAGCAGAGAAATCGAGCGCGCCAGCACCCAGACTACTGGCGGCAGCATACATTTGATAGGCCACAGCTCCCAGCGGCACGGGCACATTCATCGCGCGTCCCATCTCCACACCAATACCGATATCCTTCTTCATCAAATTGAGCATAAACCCCGGCGCGTACTCATCTTTGAACACAAAATCTGCAACGCGCGCCTGAAAAGCCGATGAATTGCCCGAACTCACGCTAATCACCTGCCGCATCACCTCGGGATCAGCACCCGCTTTAACGCCCAATGTAAGCCCCTCGGCAATCGCAGCCATCGTAATACCGCCGAGCAACTGATTGACAATTTTAACCGTTTGCCCCACACCAACATCACCCACATGAAAAATATTCTCGCTATTGCCCATCGCGTCAAAAATCCCCTGACAGCGATCAAAATCATCCTTTGCCCCGCCCGCAATAATAGTTAGCGTACCGTTAATCGCCCCAATATCACCACCACTCACCGGCGCATCCATCACGCGAACCCCTTTTTGCGATGCCTGCTCTGCCACATCTTGAATCGTCAGCGGCGAAATCGTACTCATATCCACAATGAGATCGCCCTCAGACGCCCCGGCCAAAACCCCCTGATCGCCCAAAATGACCTCGCGTACCTCGGGATCAGCCGTCACAATCGTAATAATAATATCCGCAGCTTCGGCCACCGCCTGAGACGAAGGCACAAAAATCGCCCCCGCGCCCTCCATCTCGGCCACAATCTCGTCTTGACGCGCATAAAATGTCACATCAAAACCGGCCTTCAAAAGATTGTGGCACATAGGTTTGCCCATAATCCCCAGACCGACAAATCCAATTTTATCCATCTCGCCACTCCTTCCCTGGTAAAACATCTATTTGTCTTTGACAACTGAAATGCTACAGTATAATATAACGTCAACTCACTCTATCATCAGAAAAAAGAGCCAACCATGAACACAAAAATATCCTCCGACCCTTTACTCATCGGCATCGACGTTGGAACCACCAACATCAAAGCCCTGATCTTTGATCCTCGGGGCCACGAGATCGCCCGTGCACAAGCCAAAACGCCCACGCACCATCCACAGCCAGAATGGGCGTATTACAAACCCGATGAACTCTGGGAAACCGCGTGCGGCGTCTTAAAAAAGGCTGTTGTACAAATCGACAACCCCGCCAACATCACCGGCATAGCCACCGCGAGCATCGGCGAAACGGGCATCCCCATTGACAAGCGCGGAAACCCAACCGGTCATGCAATTGCGTGGTTTGACCAGCGCACCCGCCCCCAATGCGAACAACTGCGAAAAACCTTTGACCGCGACGAACTCTTCTCGCTTACAGGGCTTCCACTACAACCTATTTCTGGCCTGTGCAAAATCCTCTGGATACGCGAACACCAGCCCGAAGCCTTTGCGCGAACCGCGACCTGGCTAAACACCGCCGATTATATTGCTTTCCGACTATCGGGCATACCCGCCACCGACTATTCGCTCGCCTCTCGCACCCTTGCCTTTGACCTCCACAGGCGACAATGGGCAAACGACCTTCTAAGTGAACTCAGCCTGTCGCCAAATCTCTTTGCACCACTTTGCGCTGCAGGAACAGACCTTGGTCCCATCCTTCCCGACATCGCACGCGAAACCGGCCTGCCCCAACACACGCGGATATGCGTTGGTGGACACGACCATATTTGCGGCGCACTTGCCGTTGGCGTTACAGAACCGGGAACAATGCTCAATTCTCTGGGCACCGCAGAAGCCCTGTGCCTGCCCATTTCCCAGCCGCTTACAGACCCGCAAATAGGCCGCCAAAACTTCACCATAGGCGCACATGTCGCACCCGACCAATATTACTTCCTCGGCGGATTGTTCACAAGCGGTGCGAGCATCGAGTGGTTCCGCAGCTTATTTGGCGAAGGCGCAGACTATAACACCTTAATTTCCGAAGCGAGCGAATCACCACCCGGCAGCCTGGGCGTTGGCTTTCTCCCACACCTGCGCTTTACCAACCCACCCCATGCAGAAGCCATAGCGCGCGGAACATTTATTGGTCTGACACCCGATGCCAACCGCGGGACGCTCTTTCGCGCAATCCTCGAAGGTCTATCTCTGGAAATGCGCCTTATGATCGAGGCGTCCAAATCTCATCCCGGCGTGCCCGAAACAAAAAATATTGTCGCAATCGGCGGAGGCATCCGCAACCAACTCCTCATGGAAATCAAAGCCACCGTTCTCAATCAGCCCATCGCCCTCGCCGAAATGGATGAAGCAACGGCTCTGGGCGCGGCAGTACTCGCGGGATTGGGCACAGGTGTTTACACAGACATCGCCAATGCCCTGCATACGCTCGACATCCCCATGCACACCGTTCACCCCATCCCCGAACAGGTTGCGCATTACAACACAATTTACAACCGCGTACACAAACAAATTTACCCGTCCGTACAAGACCTGCACCACCAGATAGACCAGATCCAGATGACAACGGTCAGATAACCTTATCTTTGTCAATCTCCATATTTCGAAATTGCAAATCGCACAACTCGCGATAAAGCCCACCCTCGGCAAACAACGCCTCATGCGTTCCGCACTGTGCGATCTCGCCCTGATCCAGCACCAGAATACAATCTGCATGTTGTACTGTTGACAACCGATGCGCAACAATAAACGTCGTGCGTCCCGCCATCAACCGTTCCAACGCCTGTTGCACCTGCGCTTCTGAAGCCGAATCCAGTGCTGAAGTCGCTTCATCCAGCAACAAAATGCGCGCGTCTCTCAACAGAGCACGCGCAATCGCAACCCTCTGCCGCTGTCCCCCACTCAATTTCACGCCCTTTTCCCCAACCAACGCGCCATACCCCTCGGGCAATTCCACAATAAAATCGTGGGCATTCGCATCCCGCGCCGCCTGCTCAACCTCTTCATCCGTCGCATCCAATCGCCCGTATCGGATATTTTCACCAACAGAAGTACCAAACAAATCCACATCCTGTGATACCAGCGCGATCTGTTCGCGCAGCGATACAATCTGCACATCGCGCACATCCACGCCATCCACGCGCACAACCCCAGAGGTCGCATCGTAAAATCTCGGAATCAGGTTCATCAGCGTCGTTTTGCCCGCACCACTCGCCCCCACAAGTGCTATCGTTTGCCCGGGCAGAGTCTCAAACGAAATCCCTTTGAGCACCGGGCGATCGGGCTGGTATCCAAACCAAACATCTTCAAACGCCACAGCACCGCGAACATCTGCAAGCGGAAACGCACCCTCGCCATCGGCAATCTCCGGCCGCGTATCGAGCAACTCAAAAATGTGTTCTGACGCGCCCACAGCAGAATTTAAGGATGCATAAAGACGCGAAATCCCCATCACAGACCGGGAAATATTCATCGCGTAAAAAATAAACGCCACCAGATCGCCTGCCGACAAGCGCCCGGCCAGCACCTCCGTGCCCCCATACCAGAAAATTACCACCAACGCCAGCATAAAAAGAAATGCAATACAAGCAGAAAAAACCGCTTCCATAATCACGCGGTAGCGCGACGTGCGAAACAAATCTTCGTTTGCCTCGCCATATCGATTCACCTCAAAAACTTCGCGTGCAAACGCCTTGACAACCCGCACAGCCGACAGCGCTTCTTCGGCAATCGCAGTCGTATCGCCCAACCGATCCTGCACCGTGCGAGACAACTCGCGGATGCGCTGTCCAAAATAGCGCGCCCCAACAGCGGCAACCGGCGCGGCGGCAAACACCACCAGACTCAATCGCCAATTGAGAGCAACCATAGCCGCCACAGAGCCAACAGTCATAATCCCCGTCATCAAAACCTGCGAAATAGCCCCCGTCGCGGCATTTCTGATAGCCCCCACATCATTGGTCAAACGCGACATGAGTTCGCCCAACCTGTGATCGGCATAAAAGCGAAGCCCCAAAAGGTGCAAATGCGCGTAAACCTTCTTTCGCAGATCTGTCACCACGCGCTCCCCCACCCAGGAAATCCAGTAATGACTGCCCACATGCAAAAGCGACTGGAGCACAAACAGCACCAGCATGCCAAGCGCCAGCAAATCTAACTGGTGTCGATCGCCCTGCTCGAACACAGAATCCAAAAGCGACCGCAAGCCCAGTGGAATCAGCAGCCACACACCTGAGGAAAACGCGGTAAATACCAGTCCCAGGACGAGCCGCAACAAGTATGGCCGGGCAAAAGCAAAAATTCGTTTCCACGCCAGCCACAATGCCACAGGGGAATATGTTGGGTTCTTGTTCATAAAAAGTTCTCAGTAGTCAGTAGTCAGTTTTCAGTCCACCCAGTCCCTAACCCCTGCCTTTCATCTATTTTTATCTGCGTCTATCTGCGTTTATCTGCGGATACTCCCCTCAAAACAGCGGTCTCCTCAACATCCACCTCGAGATCAGCCGTGATCGCCACGCCGTAACAGTCTCGCGCAGCTTCAATCGATAGCCGCTCTTGTTTGACATCCTTCAGCACCCTTTTGGAATCGCGCTCAAAAGGCGACCCATAGCCTCCCCCACCCGGAATACGCAACGTCACCGACTGCCCGGGTTGGAGATCATAGCGTCCCTTTGGCGGCAGAACAGTGCCATCCGACAAAAAAAGTTCGCCACGCCTGCCATCGCGTCCCCCCAAAAAACCGCGCGGGGCATAGCGCGTGCGATCGTACATACACGAATGCAGCGTGGGATGATCGGAGTCAACAGACAAAATCATCTCCTGCCCCAGACCACCTCGAAAAGTACCTGCACCACCAGAATCGGGAATCAACGCGCGTCTGTGCATAATCACCGGCGACACAGACTCAATCGCTTCGGCGGGCACGCCCTTAATCCCACTGGGGAATGCCGTCGCCGAAATTCCATCATCGCCAGGACGCGCACCCATACCACCCGCGGAAAAAAAGATATACGAAAAGCGTTCCCCCGTGCGCCCTACCCCCTCCAACTGCGTATTCCAAAGCCCGGCCGACCCATCGGCAATCACGCGATCGGGAATCACCTGAGAAAGTGCTCCAAACAGCGGTTGCGAAAGAAAATGCCCAACCAGGTGCCGCGCACCCACAGCACATGGAAATTGCGCGTTTAAGATGCATCCTTCGGGCGCCGTAACTGTTATGGGGCGAAAACTACCTTCATTATTGGGAATATGCGGGCTAATGGCGCATTTCAAAGGATAAGTCGTATAAGCATGCGTATAATTGTACACCACATTGATCCCGCGATCTACCTGTGGCGATGTGCCCGTATAGTCAACGATCAAACTGCGATCTTTGACAATTACTTTTGCGCGAATAACCAGCGGCCTATCATACCCATCGAGTTCCACCTCGTCCTCATAAACGCCATTCGCAATCTCCAAAATCGCCTCTCGGGTTGCCGCTTCTGACCGGTCCAAAATCAGCTCCGACAATCCCTCTATATCCGCGAGATCGTAATTTTCCAGTGCCTGAAGCAGCTTGACAGCCCCCACATCATTCCCAGCTTGCTGCGCGTACAAATCGCCGACAACCTGATCTGGCTCGCGCACATTTGCCCGCACAATAGCGATCAAATCGCGATTAATCTCCCCTTCATCAAACAATTTCATAATTGGGATATTCAGGCCCTCTTCATACACCTGACGCGCACCGGCTCCCAGCGTGCGACCGCCAATATCCATAGCATGGCAGGTATTGGCAAACCACCCCACGCCCCTGCCCCGATAAAAAACGGGCGTGACAACCGTAATATCGTGCAAATGCCCCGATCCCATCCATGGATCATTAGTGAGCAAACTATCGCCGGGTTTCAGCGTGTCAATCGGATACGCTTTCACAAAATGCCGCACACAATTCGCCATTGTATTGATATGCCCCGGCGTTCCCGTCACCGCTTGTGCCAGCATATTGCCCGCGCGGTCAAACACCCCCGCAGACAAATCGCCAGCCTCGCGCACCACCGTTGTAAAAGAAGCGTGCATCAATGCTGCTGCTTGCTCATTCACAATTGAAATGAGACGATTCCACAGTACTTCTAATTCGACAGCATCAATTGTGCGATCCTTCATGCATCCTCCCTGATGAGAATCAGATTACTCGTATCATCGACATGCAACATCCATCCCGGTGGCAATACCGTAGTGGATTCGACTTCCTCGACAATAGCGGGACCTTTCAAAATAACTCCTCTTCCGAGTTTGTCTCGCCTGTAAACTCCAGTTCTGCATTTCCCTTCTGAAAAAAGAACATCGCGCTGTCTCTCGGGCATCAGATCACCAGCGACTTCTTCAATGGACACAACATCGCAAATTTCAGGCTCTGGCCCCGAAACCGTCACGCGCCAGTGAATAGCCTCAACGGGAACCCCATCGCACAGACGTCCGTATAATTTTTTGTAAGACGCATCAAAAGCTGATTGAAGCTCGTCCTCGGAACCTTCCGTCAGCTCTCCCAAAGGCA
The DNA here is from genome assembly GCA_021295695.1 of Candidatus Latescibacterota bacterium. Lineage (GTDB taxonomy): Bacteria > Latescibacterota > UBA2968 > UBA2968 > UBA2968 > VXRD01. The sequence goes on along the minus strand of JAGWBW010000012.1, from coordinate 15,891 downwards.
CGGGAACGCTTATCTCGTGCCCTTGCCCCACATATCGCATATCAGCCGTGCGTACCACGCAAATCTCAGAATCATCGATCCCCGCCTCTCGCACGAGCGCGCGGCCTTCGTCTTCCATCTCCCCATACAGCTTATTGACAACCTCGCGATACAATGCGGCGATCCGCGATACAAAACTCCGCACATAATCAAAAGCAATAGGCGCGAGCATCAAACCAAAAGCCGACCCAACACCCGCAGCCGGCGGCACAATCACCCGATCAATCCCCAACCGCATCGCGACCCCACATGCGTGTACAGGACCAGCCCCACCCGTTGCAACCAGCGAGTATCCATTCAAATCGATCCCGCGCTCGGCAGCGTGAACCCGTGCGGCATTGGCCATATTTTCATTCACCAAATCGTGGATCCCCTGCGCGGCGCGCATGCGATCCAGCCCGGTAAATCGCGCAAATTCATCAACCGCATCCGCAGCGCGACCCACACTTAGGTCCATTTGCCCGCCCAGGAAATATTCAGCATTCAAATAGCCCAGCAAGAGATCGGCATCCGTGACCGTGGGCAACTGCCCCCCCCGCGCATAACAGGCAGGACCGGGATCTGCCCCCGCACTTTGCGGCCCCACCGTGGGCAAACCCAATTCGCTCCCATGCGCGATACTGCCCCCACCTGCTCCAATTTCGATCATATCGAGCACGGGCACGAGCAAGGGCAAGCCACTGCCGCGCTTGAAGCGATAAACCCGCGCGACCTCTGATTCTGTCGTAGTCGGGAACGACCCATTTTCGCTCAAAATGGCCTTTGCCGTCGTGCCCCCCATATCAAAAGCGAGAATCTGCCGATGCCCCGACCGATTGCCATAATGCGCCGCGGCAAGCGCACCGCCGCAAGGACCGGATTCTACGAGGCGTACGGGAAAACGCACTGCTGTCTGCACAGAACAAGACCCGCCGTTAGAGAGCATAATATGCAGCGGTGCCAAAATCCCCAGCGCTTTCAACCCATCTTCCAAACGCGCGAGATATCTTGACACCATAGGCTGCACATAAGCATTTGCCACAGTCGTGGAAGTGCGCTCAAATTCTCGCAATTCGGCGGCAACCCTGTGCGAAACCGAAATGCCTACATCGGGCATAAGAGAACGCACAATTTCCTCTGCGCGACGCTCGTGATCGGGATTGACATAAGCGTGCAAAAAAGCAATCGCGACCGCATCTACCCCAGCTTCGCGCAACACCTCGCAGGCTTTGATCACATCATCTTCATTTAATGGGATCATCACCTCGCCACGCGCGTACAGCCGCTCCCGCACCTCAACGCGCAATCGCCTTTCAACGAGCGGTTCGGGCAATTTCAAAAATAAATCGTAGATATCGTAACGTCCCTCGCGCCCAATTTCCAGCGCATCTCGAAAACCCGCTGTCGCAATCAGCCCGGTCCTGGCTCCCCTGCGCTCAATCAAGGCATTCGTCACCAGTGTCGTGCCGTGAACTGCCCGGGAAATCGCGCCGGGCGACACCCCATCGAGCACCTCTTTCACGCCTTCCAGCACACTGACTGAAGGGTCTGGAGACTGCGTCAACACCTTCGCCACAGACAAAATACCCGAAGTGTGTTCTCTCAACACAACATCTGTAAACGTGCCGCCGATATCTATTGCAAGCGTGTATGCCTCCTCACTCACCCTCATCTCCTTGTTAATTTTTAATTTTTAATTCCTAAAATTGACCTTGACAAGCCATGGTCCTTTTTGTAATTTTTGATCCCTCGTAATGAGCGGGAATAGCTCAGCTGGCTAGAGCATCTGCTTGCCATGCAGAAGGTCGCGGGTTCGAATCCCGTTTCCCGCTCCATTAACTCAACCCGTTAAATTAACGGGTTTTTTTTGTGGAGCAAACCGCTTGTCATCAGCACTTGCCCGAGAAATAGCCAACCTGCGCCTGCCCGCGCTTGCCCTTTGGGCACCTGGACCGCACATGCTCACCCCCGCGGTTCGCCGGGTTTTGCAAACATATCAGGCGACCTATTCCCACCGATCCGCTGCATTTCAAGCCTGCTATCAAAAAGCCGTGGATTTGCTGCGCGAAGTCTTTCAAATTCCACATGGTTTTACGCCCCTCATCTTCGGCCACACCGGCAGCTATAACTGGGAAATGGTCGTCACCAATACGCCCAGCAACAGTGCGACATTGGGCATGGACATCGGTGCTTTTTCCAAAAAATGGGCACAGGTCTTCACAAGTCACGGGCGCAACATCGACATCTTAAAAGCCGACTGGGGCGAAGGCATCTGCGCTCGGACCTGGTCTAACGCCATTGCCAAAAACTACGACCTCGCCCTTTTGACCCACAACGAAACATCTACCGGTGTTATGCTGCCCATACAGGAAATGTGCGACACCGTCCGCAACACATCACCCAAAACCCTGATTGCCATCGACACAGTAAGCATTGCAGGGGCATCAGATACACCGATAGAAACCCTGCGCCCCGACTACTATCTCTGGAGCTTGCAAAAAGACTTCGCCTGCCCCACCATCGGCTCTGTCATGATCGTATCAGACCGCGCATTCGACGTTGCCGCAACCACGCCAAACCGCGGTTATGTCCTCGACTTGATCGAATGGCGAACGCGTGCAAATACAGCCCAAACCCCGATGACCGTAGCCGACTTGACCTTACAATGCCTGAATGCGCGTCTGGAAGAAATGAAACGAGAAGGCGACCAGCGTTTCAAACGCCACCAGAACCTCGCCCTCATGCAACGCGAATGGGCAAGAAAACACGGCCTGAGCCTTATTGCCAAACCGGGATACGAGAGCCTGACCGTGAACGCCATCCTCTTGCCAGACCACATTTCGGGTTCCGATTTTGTCGATCGCGCCAAAAAATTGCTCAATGTTCAACTCGCCCCGGGCTATGGCGATACCAAAAACCAGGCCTTTCGCATTGCAGCTATGGGCCACACGTCAGAACGCGATATGCGACACGTACTCAAGGGCCTCTCGCTCATCCTCAACAACTGGTCACAATTCGAGTAACCCCATGTCAAACCCCACTTCCATGATCTGCCCAGGCTGTGGCACCCTCATCAATACCGACGAGAAACGATGCCCCCATTGCGGCGCTTATAATCCCAACCTCTGGGGTCTCGGTCCCGCGCTGAACCGGCTCTTTGGCGGTCGCATCGATGTCCTCACCCTGATACCCACCGCGTGTATTGCCCTTTACGCAATCAGTCTATTGCTCGACCTCGGCGCCGCACTGTCGATGGGCGGTGGGCTTTTTGGCATGCTAAGCCCCGGAAATATCCCGCTGCTCGTTCTCGGCATGACCCACGGCGAAGCACCCTGGTGGACCGTGCTCACCGCGACATATCTCCACGGTAGCCTCCTCCACATCCTGTTCAACGTCCTGTGGATTCGGCAACTCGGTCCCGATGTCGGGCATTTCTTTGGTCCGGCGCGCTATTTTATCATCTACACCGTCGCAGGAGCTATCGGCTTTATACTCTCCAATCTGATCTCAGGCTACCCAACCGTAGGCGCGTCGGGTGCGATCTTTGGACTTTTTGCCGCCATCATTGTATATGGCCGCAACCACAAAACGCAGATGATGTCACTTATGACGCGGCAGATGTGGCAATGGGCCATCATGCTATTTGTCCTGGGCTTTCTCATGAGCGGCGTCAACAACTGGGCGCACCTGGGCGGTTTTATCGGTGGTTGGATCACAGCACAAATCCTCGTTTCCAGCTCAGAATACCGCGAAGGACGCATCACCATTCTCATAGCCCTGCTCTGTCTCCTCCTCACCGTCCTCGGCTTTGTCCTCTCAATTTTAGAATACTTCCCACTCCTCCTGTCCTGACGCCTATCCCCCCAATCGTACATCCACAGGCTCAGGTATCCATGAAGCGGTAATATCCAGATCGCTGTGAATAACCTGGGCGGCATTATACCCCGGCAAACCGGTCACATTGCCGCCGGGATGACAGCACGACCCGCAAAGATATAACCCTTCAAAACATCCCCGATAATGCCCGGCACCGGGAAAGGGACGATTATACCCTGTCTGCCCATTTGTAAATGCACCGACGAGTAAATCGCCATCCCGCATATTGGGCAATGCGCGCTCAACATCCAGTGGACTGCGAACAAAAGAATCGATCACACAATCCTTAAAATTGGGCGCATATTCAGACCACATATCCAGCATATCGCGGCCAACCGCATCCCGCTGGCGATCCCAATTTGCAGAATCCCCATACAGGTGAAACGGCAACTTCTGCCACATAAACGCCGTGTGTTTTCCCAAAGGAGCCTGTGTAGCGTCAAATTGCGTCGGACAGGCGCCCCACATCACAGTCGGCGGGATCGTCCCCTTTTCGTGGTGGGCAACAATATCCCCATATTGATCCGCGTGTTCCAGCCCCAGAATAACCATCAGCGCGTCCGCCACTTCCGGATGTTTTTCCACAGCGCGATAACGCGGCGGTTCTCTCAAGTTCAAATGGAGTGCGAACAGCGGTGCCAGCACATTGTACTGAAATTTCTCGACCCGGTTTTGCCACATTTTGGGCAATGCTTCGCGGTCAATCAAATCGAGAAATGTCTGATGGGGATTCAGGCTGGACACGACCACAGGCGCTTTGATATACTTCCCATCCGCCGTCTCAACACCTCTAACGCGATTGTCCTCCACCACAATACGCCCGGGCTCGGTTTGCAACCAGATCTCGCCGCCCATCTCAGAAATAGCGGCAACCAGCGCGCGCGACAACCCCGCTGCCCCGCCCACACACATCTGCGCTTTCCCCTTGCTCGCCAACAACGCCGGTATATGGTGCCCAAACCCCTCGGCGCGCAAATCTACTTCGCGCAGCCCATTAAAAAACAACAACCCGGCTCGAATAACCGGATGTTCAAATTCCCGATTCACAAACGCAAGCGGAGAAAGCGCACTGACTTCAAGCAACACCTTTCCCTCTCGGGTCTGCGACAGAATCTCTTGCCTCAACTCCTGCGGCAAAGGCGGCGCCTGTGCCTCTACAGACAGGATATTTCGTACAACAGGATCAAATGCATCGCGCCATCGCCGAAGAGTTTCTGCATCTCTCTTGCTAAACCGCGCAAAGCTCTCTTCCGTGCGTTCAAAATCCGTGTACCATTTCAGCACATCGCCATTTCTCAGCACAAGAGCCACATTCAGTTCGGGTTCAATATAGCGCGCGCCATATCGTTTTAGGTGCAAATCGCCAAACCACGGCATTTGCGTGATGCCACGATGAAAAAAAGAATGCGTATTGTGCAAAAAACCCGGATAACGGGGGTCTTCAACAGTCGCCAGCCCGCCTCCGGGTTTATCCGATCGCTCCAGGCAAATCACGTTGAGTCCTGCGCGACACAAATACGCCTGCAAAATGAGACCATTGTGCCCAGCACCCAGCACAATCGCATCAAAGCTTTTATCCTCTCCCATAGCGATCACCAGTAGCGTTCTATATGTATCTGCCCGGGATCTCTCCGCTTGTGCTCCTTAAAACCCTCTGAAATCAAAATCTTTGTCACATCATCGCACATATAGGGATTACCACATACAAACACATGCGTATCCTCAGGCGTTGGATGCCCGCCCCAGACCTCATCGAGCGGACCATCTGTCCACAAATTCTGCACATAGCCCGTATGCCCGCTCCACGCCACATGCTCATTTGCCGGACGGCTAATCTGGGGAATATAAATAAAATTGGCGCATAAATCTTGCATCACCTCCAATTCTGACCGATACCCCAAATCCCATGAATGTCGCGCCCCGTGCAGCACCACAAAACGTCGCTCTGTGTTTTCCCGCAAATAAGTCCGCAGCATACTCATATAAGGCGCCAATCCCGTGCCCGTCGCCACCATCACGACATTTTTATTCGGCGGGACATCTTGCAGCGTAAACATGCCCGTAATTTTTGGCCCCAACCAGAGGCGGTCACCAATTTCGAGCGCGAAAAGCCTGGGCGTCAATGCCCCCGACCTTACCAGAGTAATATAAAACTCGAGGTACTCTGTTGCCACCGAAGAAGATGCAATAGAATACGCCCGCCGGATCAAGCCTCTCTGTGGCTTCTCATAATCTTCGACAGGGTCTGAATACTCTGTGCGGGGTGCTTCGGGAGGCAATCCGATCACGCCAAATTGCCCAGCCTCAAAAGCTGGCAATTCCCATCCGTCGGGCACAACGCGAAGAATAATCAAATCGGGAGTCACTTCGAGACGTTGTGTCACAACGGCATTGAGTTCATCCTTCGGCAAACCGCCCTCCTTATGCTAAAGTTATACCAACTGCGTGTCCTGTTTCGCAAATCTGTCGCCAGGTCTCATCATCTATATCTACGCCACGCGCTTCTTTCTCCCGCCGCATGCACGCTTCCATCTCGCCCGGCATCAAAATCTCATCAAACCCGGGCGCGAGCCGAGCACTTTTCAAAAATTGTACAAATGATTGCATTTCATCGCGAAATTGGTCGCGTCCAACAAAAGCCCCAATATCGAGCGCCATAATAAACACCCCATTGCCGCCAGAAAGCCCGCCCTCGCGACTGCAACCACCGCCACCGAGTGCACCAGACAAAACATCGACCACCACAGAAAGCGCGTAGCCCTTATGCGCTGAAATTCCTCCAAAAGGCAAAATAGCTCCTCTGGGTGGACCGTAAAACTTTGCCGGATCCGTCGTCGAATCGCCCTCTGCATCAATCACCCAGCCTTCGGGCAAGGACTCGCCCAAATTGCGCTTCACCCTGATTTTCCCTTCCGCGACAACACTCGTGGTTAAATCCACGACAATCGGAAAATCGTCCCCCGTGGGAATGCCCACGGCAATGGGATTGGGCGACATGCGCGCGTCAATACCGCCAAACGGATGCTGAAGCAATCCCCCGCCGTGATTGTTGCACATCACAATGCCGATCATCTCGGCCTCGGCAGCAACCTCCACATATTCACCCAAACGCCCAATATGACCGCTATTGAAAAGCTCCACCACCGCAACCGACCGTTGTTTTGCCTTCTCCATTGCCAGCACCATAGCCTGATGGCAAACGGTTTGTCCAAACCCCCAACCACCATCGACAACCGCCGAAGCATCGGCCTCGCGCACCACCGCGATTTTTTGCCCGGCACTCACGCGCCCTTCCTTGAGCGCCTGAACGTATTGTACCACGCGAATCACACCGTGGGAATCGTGCCCCATCAAATTGGACAGCACCAACGAATGCGCAATCTGCCGCGCTTCTTTCGCGCCCAGTCCCGCGCCTTCAAACACCTGTGTACAGGCCCCTTCGAGCCTTTCAACATCCAGAACAGGCATACATCCTCCTCACCAAATCATGATCGGGCCTAAATCTACCATTAACGGGCATAATGGTCAATAATTGAGTCTAACTTCTCACCCCTCAAAGCATCTTCTCCTTGCGATGCACCAGTTGCACGCAAACGCCCCAGGGATCGCGCAGCATCGCCAGCGTATCGCCTGCATCTGTGGGTTCGGGTTCCTGCACAACTGTTGCACCCGCGGCTTTCAAACGCGCAAAATCAGCCTCAATATCCTCCGTCGCATAAGCAAAATGCAGCGCCAGATGGTGCATCGAAGCATAATCTGGGGTCTCCACTTCTGGCTGATGATAAACCTCGTACATCGTCTCCCCCTCTGAATCCGCCAAAAACGTCATCTTGATGGGTGGCGGTCCCTGGCGCACAACGCGCATGCCCAGATTATCGCAATACCATTTTGCAACCACATCGGGGTCATCAACCACAAAAGCAATGTGTTCAATCTTCATCTCTTTCTCCTTATTAAAATGATGGACAGACTCACGGGGCTGCCCTAACCCGTCATACCTTCCAACTGCAATACATCGCTCAAATGACAGCGCACCGCATGCCCTGACGCGATCTCGCGCAATTCTGGAACTTCCTCCTTACATCGATCCTCAGCATAAGGGCAGCGCGGATGAAACGCGCATCCCGAAGGTGTATCGCCGGGATCGGCCACCTCGCCAGACAGCAAAACGCGCTTCTTTTTACGTTTGGGATTTGGATTGGGCACCGCCGACAAAAGTGCCTCGGTATAGGGATGCGCCGGACTTTGAAAAAGCTGATCAACCGGAGCCAATTCCACAATCTTCCCCACATACATCACCGCCACGCGATCGGAAATATGGCGCACCACACTCAGATCGTGGGCGACAAACAAATAGGTCAAACCGAACTTTTCTTGCAACTCCTGAAGCAAATTGAGCACCTGCGCCTGCACAGAGACATCCAGCGCGGAAACGGGTTCATCCGCCACGATCAACCTCGGATGCAATGCCAGTGCCCTCGCAATGCCAATACGCTGCCGCTGCCCCCCGCTAAAAGCGTGTGGATACCGCCGCAAAAAATGGGGATTCAGCCCCACCTGAGCGAGCAATTCTCGCACGCGCGTCTCCCGTTCGCGGCGCTCTGCGACCCCGTTGACCAGCAGCGGTTCACCAATAATATCGAGCACCGTCATACGCGGATTCAAGGAGGCATAAGGGTCTTGAAAAATCATCTGCATATCTCGGCGCAGCGACTTGAGCACATCATGGGATGCCCGTGCAACATCGACCTCCTCGCTATCCTTGCGAAACCACACCTCGCCAGCCGTGGGAGCTATCGCCCTCAAAATCGTGCGCCCAACCGTTGTTTTACCCGACCCGCTTTCCCCAACCAGCCCCAGGCACTCGCCTTCAAACAAATCAAAACTCACGCCATCCACTGCTTTGACCTGACCGACAACCGTATTAAAAAAACCGCGCGTAATGGGAAAATGCTTTTTCAAATCGCGCACCCGCAACAGGGCGTTCGGTTCACGCATCGCGCACATCCTCCCCATACAACACACACGCAACCGCATGCCCATCCTCAACAGCGAGCAATTCCGGCCTTTCGCCCGTATTGCATACCCCGTCCTGCGCCTCTTCACATCGCGGATGAAAAGGACACCCCTGCAACCGCGTATAGGGATCGGGCACAGATCCCATAATGGTCTGCAACCGCGTCTTTCTCGCCTGGCTCATTCCCGGGATAGATTGCATCAACGCCTGCGTATAAGGGTGTTTAGGATCTTCAAAAATCTCCTCCGTCGCCGCGTGTTCCACAATGCGCCCCATATACATTACCGCAACCTCATCTGCCATTTCTGCAACCACACCCAAATCGTGCGTAATCAGCATAATCGACATCTGAAACTCGTCTTGCAAATCGCGCATCAAGTCCAGTATCTGCGCCTGAATGGTGACATCTAATGCCGTCGTGGGTTCATCGGCTATCAACAGCGAGGGCCGGCACGAAAGCGCCATGGCAATCATTACGCGCTGTCTCATCCCACCACTCATCTCGTGCGGATATTGTGCAAAGCGCCGCGCCGCATCTGGGATCCCAACCCGATCCAGCATATTTACAGCATGTGACCGCGCTTCTTCACCCCGCAAGTTGAGATGCAACCGAATCGCCTCCACAATTTGAAACCCCACCGTATGCACCGGGCTTAGCGACGTCATCGGCTCCTGAAAAATCATCGCAATCTCATGCCCGCGAATCGCGCGAATATCCTCTCCCTCCTCGTCCAGATTCGTCAAGTCAATCTCGCGGTCAGACCGGTGCAAAACAATCTCACCCTCAACAATTCGCCCGGGTGATGACACCAGGCGCAAAGCCGAAAAAGCCGTCACGCTCTTCCCGCACCCACTCTCACCTACAATCCCCACCGTCTTCCCCCGGGGAATATCCATCGTGACGCCATCCACTGCGTGAACCGTTCCCTCATCGAGAAAAAAGTGCGTCTTCAAATTATTTATGGTCAGCACCTTATCCAAATCACCCGGCTCCTTTTGCGCGCGCCATAAACGCTTGCGCACCTTCTTGCAGCCATCCCCCGCTATTCACCAGCATCATCTGCACCCCGGCAGCGGCAAATTTGCCCACATTATCCGGCGAGGTCATCGTACCCGCTATCCGTCCCGACGCGATGATCTTAGCAAGCGCGTAGTCAATCGTCTTTTGCACCACTTTATTTTCCAAATCGCCAATATATCCCATCGACGCCCCCAGATCTGAAGGCGCGACAAAAAACACATCGACCTGATCCACCGTCAGGATCTCATCCAAATTCTCCACAGCGATAATGTCTTCAATCAAAATGGTGAGCAATACCTCATCATTGGCCTTTGCAAAATAATCCGCGACCCCATAGCCCTGCCGGCTCGTGAACATACCGCGCTGACCAATGGGCGCGAACCGCCCGCCAGCCACGACATTTTCCGCTTCTTCGCGCGTATTCACATGCGGCACCACAATGCCCTGCGCTCCCCTGTCCAATGTGCGATAAATAAGCGTCTGATCGTTGCGATTCACGCGCACAATCGACGTCATGCCCCACAGGTCACAGGCGCGTGTTAGATTGCCCAACTCGTCAAAAGTCATCGCACCGTGCTCGCCCTCAATCCATATCCCATCAAAACCAGCAGGACCAAATGCGTCGATATCATCCGCGTGCGTAAATCCACTGGCGATATACGCCTGTTCGCCGCGCTGCAACTTGCGTTTCGCCCGATTCTGTCGAAGTTCCATAAGTCTAATCTCCTAACGTGAATAAGGATCGGCGGCGTCGCGCAGACCGTCGCCGACAAAATTAAATGCGAGCACAGTAATAATCACAAAGATCACAGGCGTCAATAACCACGGCTGAAAAGCCACCGCCTGAACATTTTGCGCCTCTTTGAGCAACACGCCCCAACTCGTCACCGGAGGACGCAGGCCAAGACCGAGAAAACTCAGCGAGGTCTCGCCCAAAATCATGCCCGGCACAGCGAGCGTCAAACTCACAATAATATGGCTCATAAACGAAGGCAACAGATGCCGCGTCATAATCCGCCAGCGACTCGCGCCGACAATCAGTGCAGCGGTTGCAAAATCCTCTTCTCTTAACGACAAAATTTTCCCGCGCACCTGCCGCGCCAATCCCGTCCATCCAATAAAGGACAACACAACCGTAATACCCATATAAATCTGCAAGGGCGACCACGACGAAGGCAGGGCCGCGGCCAGGGCCATCCACAGCGGAATAGATGGAAACGACCTGAGAATCTCAATCCCGCGCTGAATGAGATTGTCGATCCACCCCCCGTAGTATCCAGACACCACGCCGATTACCAGACCAAACACAAAACTCAACGTCACCCCTACCAACCCTATCGTCAGGGAAATGCGCGAACCGTAAATAATCCTCGAAAGCAAATCCCGCCCGAGATGATCCGTACCCAAAAGAAAAAGCGTGCCCCCCTCATCAACGCCAAAGAGGTGAACATCGGTCTCAAATAATCCCCAGAACCGATAGGGCGCGCCCCGCACAAACAAACGTATGGCATACCGTTGTTCTCGATCTTCTATGTAGAATTTTCGAAGCGTTTCCGGATGCCGCACGCCTTTAAACCCATACACAAACGGCCTCAAATGCACCCCCTCATCCGACACAAAATTCAACCGCTGGGGCGGGGCAAACGCATAGGCGACCTGCCGATGATTGAGCGTATAAGGCGCCAAAAACTCGCAAAACACAGCCACCACATAAAGCGCGACAATAACCATTCCCGCGGCCATCGCCATGCGGTGCTTGCGGAACTTCCACCACATCAATTGCCACTGAGACGCGGCATACGCTTCCGTTTCCCCGGTCTGCACATCTCGCTCGACAACTTCTTCCCGTGGCATAGCCATCTAATGCTCCCCCTCTTCATAGCGAATGCGCGGATCGAGCCACAACAACAAAATGTCTGATATAAGCGTACCGACAAGCGTCAACAGGCTCAACATCATCACCATACTGCCCGCCAAATACATATCCTGATTCATAAGCGCGCGCAACAATAGCGGTCCCGTCGTCGGCAACCCCAATACCACCGACGTAATGGTCGCTCCAGACACAATGCCCGGCAAAACCCATCCCACAGTACTGACGAGCGGATTGAGCGCAACGCGCACCGGATACCGCATCAGCAACACCCAATAGCGCACGCCTTTGGCGCGGGCAGTCATCACATATTGCTTCCGCAATTCATCCAGCAAATTGCCCCGCATCACCCGTATCAACCCCGCCGTACCCGATGTGCCAATCACAATCACCGGAATCCACAAATGCCCGAGCAAATCGAGAAATTTGCCAAAAGACCACGCCGCACTCTGATATTCCGGTGAAAACAGGCCGCCCGCGCTCACGCCAAACACGGAATACCCGATATACATAAAAACGAGCGCGAGTAAAAAATTGGGCGTCGCAAGCCCGATAAAACCCAGAAATGTAAAACAATAATCCGGCAGTGAATACTGCTTCACAGCCGAATAAATCCCAACCGGAATCGCCAGTGCCCACGTCACCAGCAATGTCACAATCGAAATAATAGACGTCAACAAAATGCGTTCGCCAATCAACTCAGTCACGGGCCGATTCCACTCAAACGACATCCCCAAATCGCCCCGCGTCATGCCTTTCAACCACCGCCAGTATTGCACCATAAAAGGCTGATCGAGATTGTACCGCGCCCGCAATGCCGCAGCCTGCGCCTCATCCACCGTCTCGCCCGTCTCTCCCAGCGCAGCAATATACGACGTGAGATAATCCCCTGGCGGAAGCTGGATAATCGAGAATGAAATAAATGAGATGATGACCATTGTGGGAATCATCCATAGTAAGCGTTTAATGATGAGGACGAGCATATAAAAATTTCCTGGGAGGTAAAAAAACTATCCGCAGATGACGCAGATGACACAGATGAATGAAGATAAAACTATTTTGAGTTCAGCCATTTGCAGGGCGACGCAAAGGGGTTCAGAAATCACGTCAATAGCCCTCTTTGTGTGGGTCCCATCCGAATGCTTTAATCATGGTCTGCCGGGGGAGCCGCAACGCACCGAGGCGAAGGCGGATTTCTCGCTCATCTGCTTCGGGATACCGGCTGCGAATGCCCGAAATTGCAAGGTCTGTACACGCCTGAGAGAGTTGGGATATTTTTTCGGCTTTTTCGTGTGGTGTCATGCGCCGATACGCTTCAATGAGCAGGCGTTCTACCCTGGGATTCGTGTCCCGCGATTGTGTTTTATAAGCCATACAGTCTCCTGTCTCTAATTTCTCGTGTGGGTAGGTAGTGCTACTTCGCCATTGGGCAAAATATCTTTTGCCCCTACATTTTCGCGTTTTTTCTGCGTTCATCTGCGTTCATCTGCGGATACTCGCCTTCTATTCCTCCATCGCATAACACTCAACCGCCGTATTCCCAGGCGTGCGAAATGCCCAGCCGGACATCGCGACTTCGGGCACATTGCGAAATGAATTTTTGACCAGATAAAATGAGGGCAATGCCCCCACCGTGCCAATAACCCACAGATTCTTTCGGTTCAAGTCGATAATTTCTCCCATAAGCCTGATCTGTTCTTCTTCATCAATCGTCTTCTCAATCTCCCAAAACAACTCAATACATCGCTGTATATCTACAGGAGGTTCTTCGCCGCGTTTTTTCTCCGTGCGATACCAGCGCGCATAATCCACCGCATGTACAGACTCATCGCTAAACGGAACGAGCCAGCGCGGATCCAAAACAGCGATCTGCTCATCTGACCCACCCCACACGCCAACATCGTGCAACAAACCCTTTTTGCGCTCGTAAAACAACTGCCGCGCTTCTTCCTTAACTTCTGACTGCACCCCCACCGCAGTCCAATAGCTCGCCACCAGTTCCAGAATGCGATTGTTCAAAGATGTCGTCTCAATATAGAGCTTAATCGGTTCGCCATCTGCCCGCAATCGCATGCCATCTCTCCCGCGTTTTAGACCCATCTCGTCGAGCAGTTCAGTCGCGCGTTCGGGATCGTATTCGATATATGCCCGCTCGTAATCTGCGTCGTAAAACGGCGACGATGGCGGCGGACAAACCTGCCTCGGCTTCCCAATCCCAAAATAATCCGCCTCGTTTAATTCAGCGCGATTCAGCGCGTGCGACAGAGCTTTTCTAAATCTGTGATCTCCGATAATCCTCTTCATTTCCGGATCGCGGTGATTCAAATTCAACGCCAGAATATTTGATCCCGCCGATCCATTGATCCAATGCACAACCCGATAATCGCCCTTCTTTCTCCCCTCCATAAACAGCGGATAATTCTGGAACTGCAGGTGCCGCCCCTGCATGCCTATTTCCCCGTTGATCGCCTTGAGATTAATCGTCTCAGGATCAAAAATCTCAAAGGTCATGCGGTCGATGTACGGCAGTTGATTCCCATCGGGATCGACCTTCCAATAGTAGGGATTGCGCGCCAGAACTGCCGGGCGCGCAGGCGGCGGCGCAACCACAATCCACGGCCACAAACGCGGGATATCCGGATTGCGCCAATCCCGCATATCTTCAAAAAGCTGTTTCCACAAATCAAAACCCGCAGCCTCGCTCATCGCCTCGAGCTTTTCCAAAGACGTGTACTTCGGATGAAACTGCTTCATATAATGGGCCGGATAGCGCAACATCTCATAACCGCGCCCCGACGCCAATTTTTTGACAAACAACCCATTGGGTTCCAGAAACGTGAACCGCACTGTATAATCATCGACCTTCTCCAACCCCATCACCCATCCCCCCCGCTTAAAATCGCGCGGAACAACAGGCGTTATTTCTTCGTTTTGCAACACATCCTCATACCAGAAGACCAGATCATCAACTGTAAACGGATGCCCGTCTGACCACTTGACCTCCTTGCGAAGATAAAATACAAAACTGCGCCCACCATCGGCAATCTCCCACCGCACAGCCAGATTGGGAATCACTTTCTGCGCCATCGCATCCCACCGCACCAGGCCCTCATACGCAAACCGGGCTTCGACAATCCCCACATCGCGGGGACCAGTAGCAAACCGCGTCCATGTCCCACCATAAGGCCCATGCTGTTGCGGCGGTACAATAACCAGAGGATCTTCCGGCAGGCGTTCCGATACAGGTGGCAGTTCCCCTTCTCGCACCCGTTGGGCGAGCATAGGCGCTTCGGCAAATTGCCCACCCGACCATTCCGCCACCCGATGCACCGCCCCCGCTACCTCTGGATGGCGATTGGGAATCTCAACATCCGCCATCACAGCCTCGAGGTCTCGCGTCCCATCTACCGGCACCACAGGCACAACACCATTCTGGGGCGCACGCACCAGACTGCCCATCATAGCCTCAAATTCCGATGCCCGTTGTATAGCATCCGGATCGCGCGGCGAAAGGTAAAACGCGACATATCCCATCCCCTGCACCAGAAGCACAAAACTGGCAAAAATACCTATAAGCGCGATCCACACTTTAATTCCCATAACAAACCGTCTCTAAAAATGCAACCTGACCACTACTTATTGCCTTTTATTTTTATTCATCTGCGTTTATCTGCGTACATCTGCGGATAATACCTCACCTGATATATGCCCCACTGACAAACTTCCCAATCTCATCTCGCCCCCGCGCAATAGCTTCATCGACAAAACACGCTTTTATATTTTCATCAAAAAACGCATCTGCCCGCCCCCTGTTCTCGGCAAGATGCTTTTCCACATCATCAGACAGAGGGCGCCCCATCATCTTGAGCAATATCTGCTCGTGAACAACAGGGTCTTCGCTCTCGGCCCATCCCCGGGCGCGCCTCACAAATTGAGATACTGTTTCGCGGTCAATAAACCCCACTCCCCCGCGCCCTTCAAACTGATCCAGCACCCCCGCGAGGTCTGGGTGATCGATGGGCAATTGATCTACATAGGACCACAACCCGTAAATAATGGGCCGCCAATCTTCAATGCCTTGTACGT
>JAGWBW010000394.1 GCA_021295695.1 Candidatus Latescibacterota bacterium | reverse complement strand
GCCAATAGACGTCCAGTCGCACATCGTCTTGTATCGGATATGTAACCCGATCTTGTCTGCCTGGTTGTGTATCCATGTCATGTCCTTTCTGTTGTGGCGTGTTATGGCCTGTGAGCAACTTGGTGGATGGCGTGGATATGACTTATTTTAGCACACGCTAATTTTTAGACAGGTCGGTTAATTCAAGAAGTGATTGTCTGTTCTGATAGTTTGCCAACAAATTCATCGGACGGCAAAATTTCGACCTCATCGACAATTTGGCGTGATAAGACACTTCTGAGGTTGCTGAGTAAATCAATTTTCAGATTATTAAAAAATATGGCATCCTGTGTCTCATTCATGCCGCTGACGACGAGCCAGAACTTGTACTTTTTTGTTCCCAGAAGATCTCTTGCGTCTTGGCATACCGCAGATAGGCGACATAATACAAGCGCTGACCCATAAGCCTTTAATTGATTTTCTTGGCGGATGTACCTGTCGATGAATTGCTTTTGATCGGTGTTTTCGAGATAATGATATTCGTTTTGCAAATCCCTGTGCTGATCTATGAGCCTGGTTTCTTCGATCAAGATAATAGTATCGTCCTGGCTGATCATAAAATAATCACAGCAATTACAAGTGCCCAAACCTACTTCAAGCCTCATATCAGGACGTGATTGTTTGTAATCCATACGATATGCATGGTGGTCTTGAAGAGGTGTACCAGCAAGTTCAATCGGTTCAAAGAATTTTTCGAGGTCAATCATATCCCCTCGATGTACAGATCAGAGAACGGCTTGGTCAATTCGTGCATGATTTTTCCCATCTTTGTTTCAAAATCCTCTTCGGTTTTACCGCTTTTGACGGGAAATTGGTTGAGCGCAATGAGTTGTTCATCATCCGGGTTCTTCTTCACGCGGACTTCCAGCCATTTGAGGATATCTACGCTGTGCGTGGCAATCACGACGTTTACTCCCTGGCGGGACAACTCAAAGAGGCTTTCTGCCATGACGACCTGCCAGGCCGGATGCAGATGTGCTTCTGGCTCATCAATAAAAAGAAACGTCCCTTTGTCCAGTACCTTGCGCTCAATTAGCAATGCCAGGATGCCGAGGTTGGCAATTCCCATAGCGGTGACAGGCATGGAAGGATAAATTGCCAGTTTCGGAAATTGCAATTTTTCCTTCCATGACATTTTTTCCAGTTAGCTTCGCATATACATCCGGGAAGGCCATGTCTCCGGTGTATTCATACTTCAATGCGCTTGCAAGGTCATAGAAATAGCCCGGAACGCCACTGAGTCTTTCTCTATCTCCGAGATATACCGGGGAATCTTGTATGTTTTCCAACGCAGTTTTCAATTTCCAGTAAACGGGTGATTCCAGGTAGATTACTCTGGAGTATTGCTGCAATTGCTTTACCCAGGATCTATCTATTTCGAATCCGACCCCCTCATCCAGAAATACGAATTTTCCAAAGTCCTCAACCACGACCTCTGATGGTGTTCCTTCTTTTTTTATTAGGTCAGAAACATTTGGCACTTGAAAGTTCTGAATCAGATTTTGTGAAAGTTCATACCTTATACCATCGACAATAAAATCTTCCGCTTTTGTTTGTTGAAGTGTCTCTTTCAACTCGGCCAATCCATTTGTTAGTATCTCCAAGTATTTTGGCAAGTAATTCGGTATTCCCTCTGTCCTTTTTTTTTCGAAATACCGTGGGATATCGGCGGCTATTCGCTCTATTTTTTCTATGTGGCTGATAAGGCCAGGAATTATGACTTCTAAAATAATGTTCTCGCTCTCAAACTCCTTGTGGGAAGCCTCCTTAACAAGAGCTTCCAATTTTTTGATCTCATTTTCCAATGAAGACTGCCACGATATTGCAGCCTTATCAGGACGTCCTACTAGCTCCAGTTTCATTGGCATCATTAGGTATTCATAAACTGGCTTGAACAGATTGTTTAGATGTGTCTCGACATGGTTCGCGTTCATTGCGTTAAATAGCGAATACAGGAGTTTGGAGACAAAGCTTTTTCCAGTATTATTTGGTCCCGCAAATACAGTGAACTGGCCGATGCCGACTTCCGCATCTTCGAGTTTGCCGATGTTTTTGATTTTTACTTTGAAAGCCATGGCAAGTTTGATTGATAAGTTGGATATATGCTGCGTGGTGTTTGTTCAGGGTATTGCCAGAATCCTATATTAAGATACATATCTCAGGATAAAAAGAAAAGCCCCGCTTTGACCATTGTTTTTTTGGGAGGGGCGTTTTGTATTTGATCGCTGGCTATTGGTCGTCAGTTTGGGATTGGACCAGGCATTCTATGTGATCAACGACGA
>JAGWBW010000127.1:586-8085 GCA_021295695.1 Candidatus Latescibacterota bacterium | reverse complement strand
GCAACGAGGATTTGATTGCACGCTTTCACGGTTTGCCCCGCGCCGAGAGGTCCACACAAAATCGCACTTTGGCCCATAACGTCAAAGAGCGGTTTGACAGTATTGAACGTATCTTCCTCGCCGCCAACCATAATGGAAAGGGTGGCGTTTTGAGCACCGATATCACCGCCGCTAACGGGTGCATCAAGGCTTTGAACGCCTTTTTTCGCGAGTACCTCCCCCACCTGTGTGGTGACACTGGGCGCAATCGTGCTCATATCGACGAAAATCAGACCATCGTGCGCGCCTTCAATAATGCCGCCCTCGCCCAAAGCGACACTCTCAACATCGGGTGAATCGGGCAACATAGTAATAACAATATCGCTTTGTTCAGCCACTTCCTTGCCAGAGTGCGCTTCTATAGCCCCCTTGCCCACGAGTTCATCAACAGCATCTCGATTGCGGTTGTGTACGACGAGATCATATCCAGCATCTATCAAATGACCAGCCATCGGTTTGCCCATGATTCCGAGACCGATAAATCCAATTTTTGGTTTCGACATGTGTTAATTCCCTTTCAATAGATAGTTTCTCTTATCCTGCGGTCAGCGGTAAATATAATCGCCTGCCTCCCATTCCTCAACTTCAATCGGCAAAAAACTATCGCAGACACTCTTAACCTGTTCATTTTCACTTCTCATAAGAGACATCTACAACTTCCTCAACTCCGTAAGCGAGGGAAAGGCATGGCGCTCCCACACCCGCACGACCACCCCATCCACGATATAAGCCAGTCGCGGATAGCCATGCCCATAGGTCAACCGCTTGAAATCGGCAATAGAAATGGTGGCGATAGCAAAGCGTGGCCGAAACTTCATTTTGAACTGCGCGGTCACGGGATGATCTTTGGGATACTGGCTCAAAGCAATCAATCTGGGCACCTCTGGATCGGCAGCCCAGACATTGAGCTTGGGTACGGCCTGTTGGCAATAGCTACAATTTGGACTGAACAACTCAATCAAATAGGCTCCCCGCGTCAAATCGATATCCGTATCCAGCAGGGATAAACCTTTCAGATAATCACCAACTTGCAGGTCTGAGTCGGCTATCCTATCGCGCTCGGGCATATATCGAAAACCCAGCACAGTCAGAGCAACCAATCCACCGACCAGAACCACCCATCGCCCCCTTGCCCATAGCGCAACAGACCGCTGGCGTATCCCCCACCAGGAAAAAACCAGCATGCCCAGCATGAGAAAATTTTCCACCATCGCCTCAACCGGCGATCGATCGATTAGAGTGCCAAAACATCCACAACTCTCCCCCATTCCCCGATGCCATGCATGAGCGGTAATCCCAATGAAAAAAACCATCATCACCACACCTATAGGCAAAACGAGACGCGGCTTCCAATCGACCAGAAGCGCAAGCCCCACCAGGCATTCCAGCGGACCGAGCAACAGTGCCAAACGGGCGACCATTTCCACTGTCTCGCGCCCAACAAAAATCTGGGCAGGCACCACCGCCTCCCAAAAAAAGAGTATGGGATCCCATATCTTAGTCAGGCCAGCCACCAAAAAAACCACCCCCATAATCCGCTGGCTTATCCACAGGCTCTTTTCTAACCTACTCATAGATGTTTTCCTCTTTCACTTAATAAATAACGGGTGATCGGATCGCGGTACAATACCCGCTTCTTCCGCCCGTGCAAAAAGATCGACCAGCGCAGCCTCGCCATCTGCGCCGTAATCCAACGTGTATTCATTGACGTAGAGATCGATGTGCTGCTGCATCACAGCTTCGTCCATCTCCTGTGCGTACTCGCGAATATAATTTTTAACTGTATCGGGATTAGAATGTGCATATTCCACACTGGCACAAAGAGATACATCAATCTGTTGAATTTTTTTCAAACCGAGATCGCGTCGGGCAAGAATACCACCGAGCGGAATGGGATGCCCCGTAGAAGCCTCCCACCATTCGCCCAGGTCGATAACTTTGTGCAAGCCATAATCGGAATAGGTAAATCGCGATTCGTGGATGATCACACCTGCATCAACATCGCCTTTTTGCGTAGCCTTCATTATCTCGTCAAAAGGCATCGCGACAAGGTCGTCAAGCGCGGGATTAAAAAGGCGCAGCAAGAGTGCTGCCGTGGTAAGTTTGCCGGGAATGGCAATGCGTTTGCCCAACAGATCGCGCGGATCAAAGGAGTCTGACGCGATAACAAGCGGTCCACACCCACGCCCCAATGCCCCGCCCGAATGCAGCAGGCAATAGCGCTCGCGCATAAATGCAAGCGCGTGGAATGATATCTTGGTCATATCCAATTTACCAGCCATAGCCATGCGATTCAGGGTCTCGATATCTTCGAGAATCTCGCGGCATCTGGGCGCGCCATCAATTTTTTCGTGAACCAGACCGTAAAAAATATACGTATCATTGGGACAAGGAGAATAACCGAGAGAAATGCGGGACATTGTGTACCTCAGGTCATGTGATTTATCCGGGACGGCACAGGGACCGTCCCCTACCGTGTGGCGTAACTCTTCTAACCTAGAGCCTCAATAAATTTTCGCGCTGCAATTTGCACGCGCTGAACAGATTGGGGAATATCCCAGGCGTCTTTGTTGCGGTCTTCTACAAGATTACTAATAGCGCGCAATTCGAGGAAAGGAACCGAATAAAGGGTGCTAATATGCGCTGCGGCTGCGCCTTCCATATTTTCGCATATCGCCTTGAAACGCGCTGCCAGTTCATTTCCAATATCCTCGCGTCCCGTACATTGTTGCACCGTGACAAATGGACCTGGCACAACCTGTTCGCCCGATTGTTCGAGTATGTGTTGCGCTCTGGCGACAAGCGTGGAATCAAGAGAATACGTATTGTAATAATCGCGATTGGTCGATAGGACGGGAATGCCGATCTCATCGGCAGGAAACCAGCCAGCAGATGTGATAACGCCTAAATCGCCATAATTTTCTTCGGTCGCAAGTGCAATATCGCCTTTGTCCAGGCCACTGCCGAGATAAGCACCGCCAATGCCGATTTGCAGGACGAGTTTGGGATCGATTTCTTGCAGTGCAACAGTCAGCGTCTGCGCCGTATTGACCGCTCCAATACCCGTTTCAATAAGGACAACGGGCCTGATGCCAATCACACCTCGAACCCAGGTGCGATGTCCCATGCGTTGTGTCGTCACCTGTTGAAGGCTGTCGCGCAAACGCTGTTGCTCATAAGCCGTAGCTGTCAGGACGATCAGGAGATCGGGCATGGTCGAGCACCTAAAAAGAAAAGGGCATCTTCAGAGGCACGGTTCGCTGCGCAGGCTCGTACCATCCCTGAGGGGCAAAATGATCGGAATGCAAATAGCATTTTACATCTACCCGATCACACCCCTCTGTAAAGGTCAAAACGCGACTCATCGGCACGTTCTTTTGCCCGTGAAATTTTGAAATCGCAGCGACGTTAATAAATGTCGCGCCCCACTTCTGCTCCACATGCGAACGCCCGCCGGTCGTATCTTCGGGATTTGTATGCGTATGTCCGCCCAGCCAAATATCAATAGCACCGGGATTATCTGCCAGAACGCCTTCAAACTGTCCACTATCTGGTTTGCCTCCCACCCAGTAGAGATACGAAGCGCCAATAGGCGCGCCATCGTCAAAACGACCGTGATAGCCTTCATCCACCCCCACCCAATCGAGCGAAGCAACCGTCGTCTCTTTTAACATATGGTGATGTGCCGAAATGATAATTTTATCCCGGTGAGAAAGCACCATATCGCACCACCATTCAAATGTCTCCTGCGTGACTGCACCTGCGGGATAACCGCCCCTTTCTCCCCTGCCCACAGGCGGCCCACCATCATTGCGATCACCCATACACAAGAACAGGATATTCCCCACTTCAAAAGAATACCGATCCCACTGCCCGGTTACGGAATACGGTCGTTGATCGGCATAAACGCCCGAATATTCGGAGTTCACCCCCATCGGATCCACCCACTTTTGAAACCACCACTGCGTCTCTTCATCAGGCCCACTCGCATCGTGATTGCCCACAATATTGTAAAAATGAGACCGTGGATGCCTGGTCGATACACGGTATTGCCGAACCACCTCCTCGCCTTCTTCATCGTCGGGCGGTTCCTGAGCACCGGATAGATCACCAATATCGAGCATCACATCCCATTCAAAATCCCGCTCTGCCTGCAAAATAGCTGTTTCCAAACTCTTGCGCCCCTGCCGCAAATCCGTTCCCACATGTGCATCCCCGCCAGCCCAGAGTGTAAATGTGTTCATTGCGATCCCCGCCAACCGATATCAATACTCGTGTATCCATCTGTATATGGCTTCAAATGGTCCGGTATATTTTTCAAAAACCACTGGCCTGATTCCGGTATCTCCCACGGAATATCAATCCTGTGATTGCGATCTCTAAACCCAATCGCGCACGAAAGGCGCGTCTCGTCCAACTGATTGGGAAATGCCCCGTGGTACGTACGGTGGGCAAACACAATCATATCTCCCCCATTTGTAAACAGAGGCACCAACCCCGGAATATCAAATCCCGCGTAGCGGTGTTCTTCCTGGCCTTCCGGATAAAATGAGCGTCGATCCGCAGTCATCTTAAATCCCTCAGGGCCTTCCCAGCCCTCCACATGAGAATCTTCAATCACGCACAGACCACCGTGAACCGGACGCGCCCCTGTCAGATAAAACCACTTGCCCGACGGCCAGAGTCCGCGATTCAACACATCGCCCGAGTTCAGAACTTTACTGGAAAAACCACACCAATCCGTGTGCCATCCCACGGGCTGAGACCCCGACATGCGGATAATCGCGGCAGAGCGATGGACAGTCAGATCATCTGTACCAATCAAATACCGGTGAATATCCATAAACGGCTCGTATTCCAAAAGCTCCCATGCACCTGGTCCTGATTCGATCCACGCATGTCGCGTGCGACTCTGCCCACGCTCTAACGTCCCGTCTGGATCTGTGCCGTCATACACTGCCTGTTTGAGCTTTTCAACAATCTCATCTGGCAATACATCTTTAATGATCGCAAACCCGTGCGCTTCTAAACACTCGGACATTGCATCGAGTTCATCTGTCGCAAACTCATAGCCGTAGCCTAAATCGGGCTTTTTAATATGTGAGTAGTCTGCCATTTTTCCCTCCATTGATTGATCGCGGATGAAACGGATAGCGCGGATTATTGGGGGTTGGACAGGCGCAGAGGCACCGATCCTACGTCGTTCTTTGCCCTGCTTCGCCTTTCATCTGCGTTTATCTGCGTTCATCTGTGGATCAGCAGAAAGGGCATTACCATCTGTCACCTGGCACCCAGCCAACAACACCTCTTGCACGGTCAAATCGTGTGCCTGAGAATAATCCGGTTCTTTCTCGCCATTCATACACGCCCTCAACTCCCTCAACAGCGTTGGAAAACTATCGGGAGGTTCAATCTCCAATTCTTGCCAGCCGCTCTGATACCCTTCGGCTTCCTCTTCCAAACACAAACTCAGATTATTAGAACCAATGGGCGCATGAAGCGCTGTTCCCGACGTCCCGTGAACCTCAATCCTCCTTGCCATACCCACCTGCATAGCGGCCATGTCAATCGTGCCCAGGCCGCGTTCAAAATCGTGTACCACAACCGCATTGTCAACGACAGTTCGTTTGCCATAATGTTTTCTGAGAATGGGATGTACATCTGCAGGACGTCCCATCAGAGCCACCATAATATCTACGAGATGACCCGCCATTTCAAAATAAATTCCCCCGTGATAAATGCCGTTCTCTTCTTCCAACTCTGTGCGCCAACTGTGGGGCTTTGGGATATGCCCCCGGTAAGCGTAAATATCACCCAACACTCCCAGCTTTGCCAATCGAATAATCTCGTGAACGACCGGGTTATAACGCCACATATAGGCCAAATTGAGGACCAATTGTTTGTCCGACGCCAATTTTTGGATGCGTTTAAACTGATCCAGATTAACACCCGCGGGCTTTTCCAGCAACACATGCTTGCCTGCGGTGAGTGCTTGTTCGGCATAATCCAAATTCTGATAGACATGCCCTTCTACAATAACGGCATCGACCTCACTGTTTAACACCGCGTCAACCGAATCGAAAACGGGAATATCCAGACCTTCTTCCTCGCTCTTTCCCTGCCGAATCGCAATCACTTCGGGATCGGGATCGTACATGCCAATGAACTGAACCTCATCGGGCGATCGCGCAGCTTCGCGCAAGTGCATACCCGTGTGACTGTGCCAGCAACCTAAAAATGCAACTTTTAACGCCATTGTAAACTCCTTTGCTATTTCACCTCAAAATCTCCTGAACCAACCGCGTGTTGTTCCACACCCCCCTCTCGAATGGTCACAAACGCCGATGTCCGAATCTGCAACTGTACTGTGCCCTCAATCTCTCGAAGCGGAAAAAAGCAATGCGCCATTCCCGTATTTGTAATGCGGAAACCTGGATCGTCTTCGAGAATGACACGCTCGCCCACCATGCGTTGAACGCGCAATCCGCGTGTGGTGCCATCGCCAAATGTCACCATAGCAATAGCCCCATCTATATTCTTCATTTCAGACGTGCCATTCACAACCAATGCATGGTACGGCGCACCATCCTGCATTCGCAATACATCTATAACCTGCCCCGTATGGATTCCGCCACCTGTTAAGTGAGTGTTTTTCCATTGCAATTTCTCCCCGCCCCATAAGCCCATAACTCGCGCCTCCCCATCCTGTTCGCGCACAAAACCGACTTCGCCTTGAAAAGTGAGGTCGCCCCTGTGAAAGACTTCTGTCCCAGGATGTAGAACAATATGATCCGTCCTCCCCCGGTGGCGCACTTTCAAGTACACGCCACGCGCGCCAATATCTTCCGTCTCAACAGAATCGATAAACGCCTTATCCCGAAACGGTTCGTGGACGGCCATGAATCGACTCGGTAATCGACCTTTTTGCCGAACCATCAACATGGGCATGCGAAAGCGATCGAGCAGCGGTTCGTCTTCATCTGCGCGCCGCACAGAAGGCGCGTCACCCACAAAAAGTTCGCTTTCCTTCAGGCCCATAAGATGAATACGCACGGCAACAGCATCATCCCCATAAAAAGTGACACGCGCATCCTCTGCACGGTCGCTATGCAACACATTCTGAAAAAATGCAAGCGCGACGTTTCGCCCCTCTGCATCCCCCCGGTCGCGCTCGTGTTCTGGAAATCGCACCGTTACACCCGGCAAAAGGTTTTCGCCATAGTGCTGCAAAGGCACATTGACCTCTGTCCGCATATCGACATCCGCGCTTCCGTGCATAACCCAATCGCGCTGTTCTCCGCCCCGAACGCGGAAGAGGTCAACCACATAGTGATCCTCTTCCCCTGCATTTACAAGCATGACCAATCGCCGATATTCTTCGGCAAGTTCGGGATACACATCCTCTCCACTCGCTTCCACCCATTGCACCGCGTCATAAGCGGCTTCAAAAGCCAGTAGAG
>JAGWBW010000127.1:0-482 GCA_021295695.1 Candidatus Latescibacterota bacterium | reverse complement strand
GCCCCTTTGCAAAAAGCATCAGATTCAAATTATCCGCATGGGCATGCCCATAAGCCCCCGAAAAATGCAGATGCACCTGCACTTGATGTTCGCCCTTCCCTCTCCCCAACCACGCATGCCCAACACCCGACAGCAGTGTCGCATGCGATTCTTCAAGTGGTTTCACATTGGGATCAACCCGCCGACTATCCAACCGCGCCCAGGCATCGTGCATGGGAATCCATCGTCCATCGGGATATCTGCAAATATCCAGAAGTTGATTTGCCATTCTTACAATGGCAATATCTCGCTCTAAATCCAGGTTGTCGTATCGCACGCCATCATCCGATATATAACCCAATGGGTCGGAATACCCCTTTAGCGCATCAAAAACCCCCTGCATACCCGCCATTGTCATCCGGTGATACCCCAAACTGCCTTCATGCCAGAATCCATCCGCATAAAATTGCCGCTCAAACAGCCCGAGGCTGCGACGAACCGCT
>JAGWBW010000126.1 GCA_021295695.1 Candidatus Latescibacterota bacterium | reverse complement strand
CGCATACTTTGCTGCCGCGATTGGCATCAATTTCGTTCGCGCGTATATGCCTATCGTGATTGGCGGGTGGGGTTTTTGATGTGGCTTCTTATTATTATAGGCATCCTTTAAGAGGTAAAACTCACCTTGATAAGTTGCCGCTTCCTCCGTCCACAGGAGCTTTAGAGCATCAATGTATTCGCACATTTGCGCTACTCGGACCGGCCCTTTTTCGAATTTCACGCCGTATGGTTCAAGTAGGTTAGGGAGGTCGCAGGCCCCAATGCCGACGTTTAGTCTTCCATTACTTACGTGATCGAGGCTCGATGTCATCTTCGCCAACACGCCCGGTATACGTCGTTGAACCGGAGTAACTAATATTCCAAGTCGTAAGCGGGTCGTGATGGCCGCCATGGCCGCAAGATGAATGTAGGGGTCCCATGTCTGAATATGGCTGTAGCCAGTAAAAGGTCCGCACGCATTGTCGCATATCCAGCAACCATCGAAGCCGCTACGTTCGGCCTCCAACCATTCGTCGCGCAGATCTTCCCAGCAGCGAGCTTCATAGCCATTGAGATAGCAAGAGAATTCAACCACTAGATTTACTCCTTTTGTTGTGTAAGAAGTACGTTGATTGTTTTGACGCGGACACCAATTGTTGTCCAATCAATATTCGATATTTTGGCCGTCGTGCTCATTCACGATACGCTATATACTGTTACGCTATTTGATATTTCCCATTATACGCTCATACTTGTAACTTGCAATTCTCCGCAATAGCCGGAGAGAAGAGCAGCGGCGCGGAGTAACTCCGCGCTGTTCGATCTTGATCGATTGGTAGTGTTCTGTACGAATAAGGAGGGGATTTAAGTGACAGAAAGATATCTCGATGCGTCGGCCAACGAACCAACAGAGATACGTTGGACGCTGGCTCAGCTGAGTTGGACACTGGCCGACGCTGCGCGCGATCCTTACATCAGTCTCGTCACAGCGTTTATCTTTCCCGCTTACTTCGTAAACCATCTGGTTGGTGATCCCATAGAGGGCCAAGCGCTGTGGGGCCTCGCGATGGGTGTATCCATGTTCGGGGTCGCAATTCTGGCTCCCCTTCTTGGTGCTGTCGCTGACCAAATGGGCAGCCGAAAGCCGTGGATCGTAATGCTTCTCATCGTCGGATCGGGCTCTATGCTGGCGCTTTGGTATGCAGAACCCGGACAATCCGGTGTCGTTATGTTGGTCATGGTGTTGGCATCGATTGCCATGATTGCCGATGAATTGTCCCTGGTCTTCACCAACGCAATGCTGCCGACATTGGCCCATAGCTCTCAATTCGGGCGCTTGAGCGGAATTGGATGGGCGATTGGCTTTGGGTCCAGCGTGTTCATGTTGCTGTTTTTCCAGCAGTCAAGTTGGCTGGATTTCGAGTTTGACAACTTCGAACTCGAGCGCTTTTCCACCATTTTGGCGGGAATTTGGTACGCCGTTTTCCTGGTGCCTATTCTGGTGTTTGCAAACGATATTCCCAACACCGGAGTGCGACTGCCAAGAGCCTTTATGGCAGGTTCCGCTTCGATATTGCGCACGTTCCTGGCAGTAGGCAGCTTCCGTAATGTTCTGTTATTTCTCGTCGCAAACGGTCTGGCCGCAGGCACCGCAATTTCATTCATGTTCTTCGCTGGCATTTATGCGGCTGAAGTCTTCAGTTGGGGAACGGAAACCCTCGGCCTACTTGGCTTTGAAATGATTATAGGCGCCGCAATCTTCGCAATAGTTGGCGGTATGATGGATGACCACATCGGTGGCAAAAAAAACCTCATGATTGCAATCGGCAGCTCTTTACTCATCTATGCATTAATGGCCACAATCACATCCTCCAGCATCGGTCCCATAAATTTCATAAGTGAGCCGAACAAAAGTTTCGGTCTGTTTGGATCGCCTCCGGAGCAGATCTATCACCTGCTCAATTTTCTGCAGGGAGGAGCAATGGGAATGATCATGACATCCGGCCGATCGCTCCTATCCCGGATCTCTGCGCCTTCCATGCTCGGCGAGTTTTACGGTCTTGATAAGATGGGACGCGCCATTGCCTCCTTTTTCGCTCCTTTGTTGATTTCATTTCTGACAGTGGTCTTTCAAAGTCAGCGACTCGGCATATTCAGCGTTATGTTGTGCATGAGTGCACTTTCGTTCTTCCTTATCTACTTTGTTGTCGAAGAGCGGAGTGAGTCGTTACTCTGAGTTTGCCCGAATCCGGGCTAGAGTTTAAGGTTGATTATCGATACAATTAGTCTCATCTATCGATTAATGCCGCAACGCGGTAAGGCGCTGAAGTCACGTTCCGAGCCTGCAAGCGCTGAGTTTGATGAACGCGCTAAAACACTTCTATAGGCGTTGAGATGCCTTTAAAGATTGCCAATCATTGGTTCGAACGAAAATGTATCGACGACGATATTACGCTTGTCAGAGATCCAGACCTTTTGCCCGGGCTGAAGAAATGTCGGATATTTTAGACAGTTTCATCAGCCCCTTACAAAGCGGCACAATCAGAGCGCCCATCGTTGATGCGTTGACCTTGGCTCGGGCCGCGTTTTCGTCAGAGCAGTTTCTTCAACTGGAGCTTGAAAGAGTCTTTCTGCCACAATGGGTGGGGCTTTGTCACGGTGCCGCTCTACCAAATGTCGGCGACGTGCTGGTGCGCGAATTCTTTGGCATGCCGCTCGTCCTTGTTCGAGGCGGCGACTATCAGATGAGAGTTTTCCATAATATATGCCCCTATGACGGTTGTCCCGTCGCGCTGGAGTCACGGAGAGAGGCAACCGAACTGGTCGTTGCCTATCATGGATGGCGCTACGATTTGCAAGGTCGATTGAAAGCGATTCCCTATTGGGACGGCAGCGCAGAGGGAGATCCTTGCTCTTTGGGCGATAGAGAAAGCAACTTGTCGGAAGTGCGCTCTGCAACGCGATTTGACGTTGTGTTTATCAATCTTGACGGGCGGGCACCCGCGATCGATGAACACCTCGCTCCCGTCACGCAGCTCCTGGAGCAGTACGGCTATGATGCGGGGGATCTGGCAGCGATACAGGATGATAAGACCAGCGCGATGGTGAACGAAGGTCTTGTTGTTGAGGCAAATTGGAAAACGTATATGGAGAATGCGGCGATCAATATTCTCCACGAATCATTCACTCATGCCTCTTATAATAAGTCGCCCGAGGTACCTCGCGTTAAGAACGGTGAAAAGACACACTTCATCCACATCCAAAAACCGCTGTTGGGCTTTGGCTACGAAGAAAAAAATGTTCAGCAAACCTATGACCGCACTCCAATGGCACATTTCTGATGTTTGCCGGGCAAGTCGCCGGAGCATGGGTTTTTCTTATCGATTTATCCCAATGTCGTGATGCCGTTGTTCCCGGAAATTCGGCGTTGCAATGTGAGCTTGCCGGAGGGGCCTGGCCGAACGAGGATTTTCCGCTGCGGCTATGTCAATCCAGATGCCCTGCGGCAAGCGGATTTCGAAGAAATACATGCGGGCATTATGGATCTCTTTTGGGAAGCGCTCCACGAAGACATAAGGGTCATAGAGGGCGTTCAAAAAGCCCGGCAGTCGCCGGCCTGGGAGCAACACTTCTATGCGCCGTTCTGGGATGAACAGCACTACGCGTTCAACAATATGATCCTTGATGACTTGGAAAATCTCGACTGACGTGACGGAGTCGCAAAACATCGCCCGTAACGAGTGGGGATAGACAAGATATGGCAGAAGTTACGATCGGCGGCCTGACCTTTCAGTACGAGTTAATCGGAAATCCGAACAACCCGACTCTCGTGGTGATTATGGGATTTGTCGATCAACTTGATCATTCGCCGGATGGCATCTGCGAGGACCTGGAGAAGTCAAACTACGCCACGCTGCGTTTCGAGTGCAGGGATTGCGGCGTGTCGACGAACTTTGACGAGTTTGGAGCGCCTGATATCGCGGAAATGCGCGCGGCCGTCAACGGAGGAGAATAGCCCTATGCGCCCTACACGCTTCTCGATCTTGCAGGCGACGTCAAGAATCTGATGGCCGCGTTAGAAATCCCAAAGGCACATATTGTGGGCTATTCCATGGGAGGTTATGTCGCGCAAATCCTGGCCGCTCAGCATCCTGAAATGATAGAGAGTCTTGTGCTCCTGATGACATCGAGCCGGGCGCCGGGCCTGCGGGAACGGACACGGGACGCTGCCATTGCGTCACTGGGCGTTACTCAAAGTTATGCCGACCATGATGATGCAGTGCGGCGTATCGTTGACCTTTTGAGCGCCGCAAATGGTTCGAGATACTATTGGGCGAAAAATGAGGCGCTTGACGTTGCCGAAGATCTCGTCGCAAGGCGCTACAATCCCGATGGAGCTGCAAGGCAAATCGCCGCCGTATTGGCAACGCCGCCCTTTCTCGAAGACTTAGCGCGAGTGACTTGTCCCGTCACGATTATTCATGGGACAGATGATTCAATCATCCCTCTGGAACATGGGAAAGATCTCAAAGAACGTCTCCCTGACGCCGATTTGAAAATTATTCAAGGTGCGGGACACGGTATTTCTCCCTCATTGGAACCCATTCTTTCAAACCTTATTTTGCAACATCTTGCCCAAGCTCAGTGAGCGGTTTGAGTTTCCTTCGAAAGTGTTGTATTATTTCTGATAACAGTAGATGGATTATAAAGAAAGGACGACTGCTCATAAACTAAGAAGCGTGGGTGATATATGACTAAATCCCATAAATCATTTGCTACACCAAAATCAAAAGGTCGAAATAATAACCGTTTTTTATTTGCCCTGACACCGTTGGCTGCCGGCGTATTAACCGCCACCTCGGCGCCTGCTCAGGATCTCGAAGAGATCATCGTTACAGCGACCCGTCGCGCACAATCCGTACAGGACATTCCTTACAATATTTCAGCATACAGTGCTGATCAATTGGAAAGGAACCGGGTCAACGATATTGTCGATATTGCCCGTTTTGTGCCAGGTATGAACATCGGTGACAGAGGTCTTCGCGACAGCAGTGCGACTTACACGAGTAATCTTACGATTAGAGGCGTCAATGTGGAAACCACATCCAACGTCGATTTTTTGACCTTGAGCGTACCCACTGTTTCAATGTACGTGGATGATACGCCGCTATACTTCGGCATTCAATTCAACGACCTGGAGCGGGTGGAGGTATTGCGGGGGCCGCAAGGCACACTTTATGGTTCCGGTTCTTTCGGCGGCACCATACGGTTCATTCACAATAAACCGGACGCGAGCGAATTTGATGCCAAAGTGAACATCAGCGGCAGCAATACGAAAGAAGCGGGAGATGGAGTAAACTACAATTTCGATGGAATGATTAATCTTCCGCTGGGAGATAACATGGCATTCCGTGCCAGTGCGGGTTTTCGCAGGGAAGCAGGTGTTGTCGATACCCCACGTCTCTTCGTTACCGATTCTGCTGGTGTGCCCATTCTTGCGGATCCGAGCGATCCCACCGGCAGCGCACCTGAGACGTTTTCAGAAAACAATGTCGATGATGCTGAGGTCTATTTTGTTCGTGCTGCCCTTCAATATGAGCGAGCGGACTGGTTAACGGCCAGATTTACCTATCATCACCAGGAAATGGACACAGATGGGCGTATGGCCTCGACTCCGTTGATTCCGGGTTTCGATGAATATGACTCTGTCATCCAAAGGCAAGAGCCGTCCGAGCAATCGATTGACCTCTTTTCGTTGGATGTCGAAGTGGATGTCGGATTTGCAACGTTTACGTCTGCGACGTCATATTATGAAAACGACACTTACACAACGAATGACGCCACGGCTTTTTATAAAATTTTGTTTGCCGGATACTATGCGGGAATACCGAGGTTACATGTTGCAGGGGATTTCTGGACTGACGAAGAGGCGTGGATTCACGAGGCACGGCTGGTTTCCAATACAGAAGGCTTTGTCGATTGGACGCTTGGCCGGTTCTATTATGATCAACAACTCGGCTTTTTTGACAATGAGGAAGCTTTGGGCAGCAGTACCGCCCTGTTCGGTGCACCGGGCCTTGCCGACGAGCGACTTTTCGTGATTGATCGCTCGTGGGACTTCACCGATGTGGCCATCTTTGGTGAAATCACGCTTAATCTAAGTGATGTCTGGCAAGTGACAGGCGGTGTCAGGGGATTTCATCAGAAATTCACCACCCAGCAAGATTTGCTCCTGCCGTTTTGTGGGTCGTATTGCTCCAATGATGGCATCTATCCTCTGGGGTCAACTCGAGGTGATACCACCACAAAAAAGGAGACAAATGTCCTGTTTAAAGCGAATACTTCGTACGATATTACGGAAGAGCACACCGCATATTTCACATTTTCGCAAGGTTTTCGGCGCGGCGGGGCCAATTCCCTGCCTACTGCTGGTTTCTTTGCGGAAGATCCGGCCCTGCTTTCGTACAAGCCGGATGAGGTTAATAACTACGAAGTTGGTGTCAAAGGTAAAGTCCTCGATTCCTGGAGCTACAGTGCTGCGGCGTTCTGGGTCCAGTGGAAAGATACTCAGTTCTTTACTACATCACCCAACGCCTTTGCTGATATGGTGATCAACGCCAACGATGCGAGGACTCGCGGGATAGAATTGGAGATCGCTGGTCAGGCAATTGACAATCTTGACGTGTTTCTGGGCTATGCTTACATCAACGCGGAACTCACAGAGGATTTTGATTTTGCGGGTAAAATAGGTTTTAAGGGTGACAGATTACCCGGATCGCCAAAGCATAACCTGGTCCTTGGCGGCGATTATCGATATGACTTGACTGGTGATATGAGTCTCGTTTTTCACGTTGATGGTGTTTATACGAGCAACCGGCTGAATGCACTTAACGACCTGGATATCCGTTATCGCGTGTTCGAAGGCTTTTGGCTGTGGGATGCAGAGTTGCGTTTAGAGGCAGAGCAGTGGCAGGCATCCTTCTTTGTCGACAATGTTTTTGACGAATTTGGTGTGACAACTGGCCAAACAGTCAGGCGAAATGGTTTGGCGGCAATTGACTGGTTCGCCAGGCCACGGACTATGGGGATTAACGTCAGCTACAATTTCTGAACCCGAAAACGGTTTCAACAGGCTTCAATGGACCGCTCGCTGAAGAAGACGGCGTATGTCAGTGCGCCGGATCAGCCTTTGTGGTAGTGTTCGCTATCTAAGGATTAACCGACACGCATCGGGCCCGAACATCATTGGGTAAATATTGGGTTCCCACCAGCTATCATCGGCAGGCTCGAAACTGCAATCAGACCTGAGCAACTCCTGCAAGATCAGTTTCAGTTCCAGCCGTCCCAGTCCGGAACCAATGCAGGAATGAATTCCGGTGCCGAAGCCTAAATGTCGAATAGGTGGTTCTCGATTGATAAGAAACTGATGCGACTTGTCGAATACGTCTTCATCCCGGTTTGCAGATCCTAACCATACCAGAATGTTGTCTCCAGGTTTCAAGTCGGTATCATGAATGCGCGTCGGTCGCTTGGTTGTACGAATCATAATCTGGATAGGATC
>JAGWBW010000125.1 GCA_021295695.1 Candidatus Latescibacterota bacterium | reverse complement strand
CCATCGGCACCCGGATGTACTTTGGCGATTTCCTCACGGATGTGCGCCAATGTTGCACGGGTCAAAACATTCCCACCACCCGGTCGCTTATCTCCAAGAATACCATTGTATAACAGCGCATAAGCGCGCCCATCGTACAAACCAAGAAATGGCGAATCGCCCGCCCCCTTCCACGGATGCCCGGTCTCGCTAAAATAGACATGTGCGGCCAGAACAGGAAACCGAATATCTGACCGAATCTGCCCATCCTCATCGAACACAGGCGGCCCGAGGCGATAAAAGCGAAACACGCCACCACCTTGCCAATTGACACTCTTTGAAATACCCCCCTGCTCGCCCTCAATCACTTTCCGCAGACGCGGAACACAATGGCTAACCGCGTGATCACCCATCTCAATGCCAATGTAACGCCGCCCCATCTTATGCGCCACCGCCGCCGTGGTGCCAGAGCCGAGGAAGGAATCAAGAACGAGATCGCCGGGATTGGTGAAAAGCTCAAGGACACGCTTGATGAGAGCTTCTGGCTTCTTGCCTTTCGGAAATTTCACGCCACCTTCATTGTGAAGATTATTCGAGCGCAGATCGTCCCAAAGATTAGTGAGTGGTTCACCCGATACCAACTCGCCATCAACTTCTTTGAGTTTGTCGCGATAAAATAGCCAACGCTCACCGTTATACATATAGATGTCGGAGTAGTTTTGCCGAACTTGAAGATAAACTCGGTTGGGATCATCTTTTGATTTATCAATCATGTCTCGGGTTTCTTGACCTACCCCCTGATAGTCAGGTCGGGCAGGACGAACAACACGGTCAGCATTCTTGAGTACAAATTCATCAAGCGCGGTCTCATATTGATCACCAAGGCGTTTTTTCTGTTCACGTAGCGTTTCACCAGTTGTTTGTGCAAAAGCCTGCGAAAGAGGAATGAGCCGCCAGTCTGGGTATTCGTCCTCATAGTTTTCTATGAAAGACGCATATCTGGTATCACGCCCGCGCTTAGTGAAAACCCGATTGGGCTTCCAGTTGTTGGTTTTATCCCGTGCGTAAATGATGACGTAATTGGTAACTGTAACAACGCCGGGATTGATAGCTTTGTGACCGACGGCTGCCGCCTGACGAAATGTGCAGATATTGACACGATTCTTTCTACTAAAAATTTCATCAAGAATACAGATGCAGTAAGCTAATTCTTCATCGTCAAGGTGAATTGCTATCGTACCAGTTGGTGCGAGTAAGTCGCGTAGTATTTCAAGGCGGGCATACATAATACTGAGCCAGATAGAATGCTCAAGATTGTCGTCATAATGCTGAAACGCTTGTCCCGTGTTAAACGGCGGATCAATGTAGATGCACTTCACCTGTCCAGCGTAGAATGGCAACAATGCCTTGAGCGCGTCGAGATTATCGCCCTGGATGAGCATATTGCTGGCATCCGTATCACCAGAGGAAAGGTCAGATACTTCCTCCAACAGACGATACGGTACGCGAGTGGCGGCGCGTATATCTTCGTCTCGTGTTAGCCAGTGTAGAATCGGCATCAGCTATCGTCCTCCGGAACTTCTAACATGGCTTCTTCGTATTCGGCAATCCATTTTTCAGCATCTTCTTCAGTGTAGGCCCCGGTAATGGCATTGCTACCTTCTGGTAATTCATTGCTTTCCGGTATGCCAATGTGCGATTCCAGTCTCTCTCGTAAATCATCCACTTTTTCATCAGACAAGCCTTCTACAAGGGAGTTCACGTCTTCTTTAGTCAATCCGCCCGCAAAAATTATACCCGATGGGTCGCTTTCTTTATGGATCTGCATATGGATACGATCCCCAAAAGACATAGTAGAAGACCAATTAACGTTTCCAGCCCCTTGCAGACGTACCCTATAAAGATTAGATCCTTGCAGGTATACCCCTAAAAGATTAGTTCCTTGTAAGTGTGTCCCCTGAAGATTAGACCCTTGTAGGCGTGCCTCCCCAAGCTCGGCCCCTTGTAGGTGTGCCCTCGAAAGGTCAGCACTTTGTAAGCGTGCCCCGAAAAGGTCAGCACCTTGCAGGTATGCACTCCAAAGCTCAGCCCCTTGGAGATGTGCTCCCCTAAGATTAGCTCCTTGAAGGTGTATTCTCCAAAGCTTAGCTTCTTGCAGGTGTGCCTCCAAAAGTTTAACTCCTTGCAAATGTGCTTCAATAAGAGACGCCCCTTGTAAGTGCGCGAATCTAAGAGACGCCCCTTGCAAGTGCGCTTGGCTCAGAAAAGCTCCTTGCAAACGCGCTTCGACAAGCGTAGCCCCTTGCAGGCGTGCTGTCCTGAGATCAGCACCTTGCAATTGTGCTTTGTAAAGATTAGCCCTCTTCAGATGCGCCTCAGTCAGAATAGCCTTTTCTAAACGCGCTCCCATGAGATCTGCTCCATTCAGCCAACTTCCCCGTAAGTTGATTTGGAGACCTTTGAAAACTTCGTGCTCCTGCACGAACAGCAATGTCAACAGGCTTTGGACCTCTTCCGAGGGTTTAGATTCGTGCTTTTTCTGATACTCTTTTTCGCCCGTCGTCTGGCGGATATGGAGACAGAGCATATCCAGTGCTGTCTTTCTCAAATCTTTGCTGTCTTCCGCTAGATGGAAAAGTTCGTAGGCTCCACCCAAGCGAACAGTGTCTTTTCCGTGTCCCAGATGTTCAATGGCGTTTTTCAGACGCTCTTGTCGCAGCCCCTGCTCGGTGTTCTCATTGGCTCTTGCCTGAGCTTTCGCAGCATCAGCTTGTGCATTCGAGGCATCTTCCATCGCCTTGGCGCGTCTATGAGAAGCCAAGACTTGTAGAATGAAGAGGATGCCGCCCATGCCAATTCCTAAGAATGTCAGAATTTTGTTTTTGGCTGTTAAACCTATAAGGCCAGAAACACAATTTTTGACATAGTCGGATCCCATGACGCCTATAGAAATTATCACCAGAAAGACGAGCAGGCCGACAAGAATGCGGTCAAGATTGTCAATGAGAAATTGCCACAGTTTTGAAAATAGACTCATCGTGAATTTCCAAGATAACAAGAGGACTATCAAGATACCACCCATGCCCATGCCCAAAAATTTCAGAATCTTGTTTTTAGTAGTTCCGCCTACAAGATCAGAAACCCAATTCTCGACACCGTCGAAGAACAAGATACCTACAGAGACTATCTCAAAGACTACGAGCAAGGTGATAAGAACGACTTGAAAGGTACAAAATTGAGAAAGCCAAATTCCAAAACGGTTCATCGCGGATTTCCAAATACCGGGAACTACCGGGTCATAGCATCACTTCGAGACAGGTTCGATTCGCCCTCACGAGTCAACGTTTCATAACCTGTCTCAACAGTTTCATTGCGGATTCCGAAGCCGACCAGTACTTGCCATAATATCTCCAATATTCATAAGCTTCATCGGGTCCTCCCACAGTAATACGCCCCTCTATCCGGAATTTCGGCTTGGGATGTCTCTTTTTTAAGAGCTCCTTACCGACCAACGGCAGTTCAACGACACAATACTCCAGCACCGTCCGCGCATCTTCGTCTCGCCCAAGGCGTGCAAGTGCCAATGCCCTGGAGTAGAGAATCCCAGGGCCAACATCATCCGGATATTGGCGGCAAAGATCAAGAATTGCCGATAATTCGTTTTTTTCAAACCAACATACCGGCAGCAAGTATCTGACCCCCAGATTGTCACTTGTATTGACGGACAGAAGTCTCTCAAAAATCTCAATTGCATTGTCGTATCTGTCGCTATGGAAATGCCACAACCCAAGATTATGGTACGCCCTCATAAATGGGCGATTCTCCAAAAACCCCCAGGTGACTCTTGAGTTATCCCACTTAAATTTCCTGGGAATCGCGTGCAGCCCAATGCTGACAGCAGCTTGACAAAAGACGTAAGCCTCTAATTCTCTACCTTGTTCGTTGTAGATAAGCGATAGATGATGGAGCGCATCAATGTGATTGGGACACTCTTCGACGATAGCGAGAAGCATTTTTTCTACAAGTTCAGCAGGCCCCGATTCCCAAATATCCAATGCTCGATCAAGTTTTTCATCGATCTCATCGGTAATAGTCGAATCTTGAAAGATCCAGTCATTTCTCTCTATTTCTACCAGTTTCATGGTGTTTTCCGCTATTGGACGGTGGTTTCACTTGGCAGGACGAGTTCGTAAAGTTCCATTATGATTTCCTACAACCTGATTGACATTGTAGGTTTTTAATAGCTATATTTTCCAGTGCCAATACTTCTTCTAAGGAGGCACAAAAACATCTTTAAGGCTTTCGGTCAGTGTATCCTGTACGATTTTTTAAATATACCTCATTAAATCCGGTAGGAGTTAAAACATGAAACACATTATTTCAGATCCAGGGATTCTGGGTGGTAAACCAGTTATTGAAGGAACGCGATTGAGTGTTGAGCATATTTTAGGCTTACTCGCAAGCAATATGTCACATCGAGAAATCGTAGAGGCGTATCCGGTATTAACAGTTGAAGATGTGAATGGTGTTTTGGAATACGCTGCAAAGGCATTGCAAAACGATATGGTGTATCGTTCAGGCCGTTTACGGATTCGAAGGCTTTGAGCCATTCTATTCATAAACACCTCAACCAACCAGTTGCCGAGCCTGTTGATCCAGCCCCTTAATCGCACTCTGAATTGCGGCGACTTCGCGCTCTTCAAAATACGCCTCACCGCACTGTTCACAGACCCATGCTGGGACTGTATCAAACATCAGGTGATAGCCGTTGCGGTCAACGTGAAAAGGCGCATTCGAGCGTTTCATTTGCCCATGACAGTGAATGCAGTTCATTGTTATCTCCTTGTCTGTAAGTCTTGCTCCCACTGGTCCTCAGCAGGAAGGTACGCTGTGATTACCGCGAGAAAATCCTCCTTAGGAGCACAGACGACATGGATATCTCGCTGGTCAACTCCCTGACCATGCAGCAGGCAACTATGACCACGCACATCCTCAGGATAATCCTCAATTACTTCGCCTTGCATAATAACAGTTCGGATTTCATCTGACGTAATCATCCTGTCTGGTCGTGCCATTTGGCGAACAGCATGGGGAAGAAAGAGTACACGTTGGGTAGCAGCACGCCGTACGCTTTCAAGTATTTCTTGTGAAGCCATTCTCTAAATCCCAGTTTTTAGCTCTATTAATACTATGTACGACTATCTCATTCAGTAGAACACGTCTGCCAAATTACACCATCGCCCCTTCCACTATTTTGCGAATCTCCGCAACAACCCATGTCCAATCCTTGACGTCGTCCAGATTCAATTTTCGTGCCCCATCAGCATTGGTGTTCATGTCCAGTTGATGCCATGCGCCCTGGCGAGTAACGAGATCTACTTCGAGACTGATTTCGTTCGCCGATAGAGACCATTCTGCCTGCACACCACCTTCGGGCGTCGGATAAAGGTAAGGCAAAGGCAAGTCATTGGGAAAGTGGCGGTCAAAAGTTGCGGCCAACCAGTCCAGTCCGTCCAGACTTGGGGCCACTCCTTCTCCTTCGAGCCAGCCATCCTTCAGGTCGCGAAACTCATCAAGGTTCATAAGAAAGAATACCACGAAGTTATCGGTGATGGTAAGAGTTTGTCTTAGTGTGAACAGCCACAATCAATACTGAGGCGATGAGTATCTTATGTAATCCATCGCTGTTTGCTGGACTGGAGGAGAAAGAATCTTCCTACCCCTTTTTCTCTGTCTCAGCCTTGTATCTTTCAAAATACGATCAATGTCAGAATCCATAGACTTTGCCAGGGCTTCTTTGATCCTTCTTGTCTCATAGATAATCTCATCCGTGGTCTCTTTATCGTTTATTTTTTTCATCGCGGATTTTCGTATAAAGAATTAAGGATGTTCGGAGAGATCGAACATCCTTTGATGGTTAACCATAATCAATTCAAGTTGACTATGGAACTTTACTCAACCGGTTTCTCAAGGATACGTTTGGGAGACAATGACACGATGGCGTGACCACATGTCTTCTCTTTTTTGCGAAGATCTTCGCAGATCGCCTGTAAGTCGAACTGGAACTTGGCCGCATGAGCTTCTCTTATTTTTCTAATTTCTTCGACAATAGGATCCCTCATGCTTCGTCTCCATATCCTCGGATTCCTTAGAATCAAAAAACATTGTTATATTCACGGCCGGCATCTACCAGCGATTCTGGCGCAGGGGTTCGCAATCTTCCTCTTTCACACATTTCACGGCGCGAGTCCCTGAGCGTAGAGTTCAGAGGTTTTTAGCATCGTGTTGTTTGTGACGTCCAGGACCTGCGTATGGCTCTCCGGATCACGCCCCAACCAAAC
Organism: Candidatus Latescibacterota bacterium; assembly: GCA_021295695.1. Lineage (GTDB taxonomy): Bacteria > Latescibacterota > UBA2968 > UBA2968 > UBA2968 > VXRD01. The sequence goes on along the minus strand of JAGWBW010000125.1, from coordinate 1,244 downwards.
CGCCTTATCGCTGAGAAAATCAATCGCTTCTGGATGGTGCGAAATCAACACAGTCTGCGGCAGCGTGTCGCCACAGCCATCCTCCAATTCGGCAAGCCAGGGTTGCAATTCAGGAAGAGTGATATAGTTATCTGGCTCATCTAAAAACAAAGTGCGTTCAGCATCATCGGCAAAGAGCAAAAAATAAAGCACGATCAAAGCACGCTGACCATCTGAAAGTTGGTCAAACCGATATATAGATCTCGATCCTACATCTGCCGAGGAAAACTCTACTTGCAACTCCCTGTAATCACTGCCTTTTTGAACAAGTCTCAAATCTACGAAACCGGGCAAAACAACACTTAACTGATCCATCGCGTCCAAGATCCGGCGTGGGTCTTCCTGTAAACGCCCCTGATACCACGACGCAAAATTTTCTCCCCCACTACTGAGCATATCGGCATCAAAATCCGAACCGCTTCTCATACGTTTTGGCTCCAAAAAAAGTGTTACAAAACGTCGGACTTGATTTCGAAATGCACACAACCGGGTATTATCATTACCGTCGACCACCGGCGCAAGTCCCGACCGCGTCGAATCAAAAGAATATTTTGGCCCCTCTGCGTGATCGTCGCGATAAATCTGCACTTCGCCATCCTCAAAGGCAAAGAGTGGCTTGTCATCGAACAGAAGCTCTTCGCGCATCACACGCACAAATCGTATTTCCGGTTTGTGTTCGACCACAAGACGATACAGACATCGCCCACCGGAGATGTCGATCTCCAATTCGAAGTGTTGCTCGGGCTTTGTGCTCCAATGCGTGAGATCAGTGGGGGGAAACAATTCACCAACCCGTGCATCGCCACGAATAAAATCGCGCAGTTTCCCTACAACTTCAAACACAGCCGACTTGCCGCATCCATTTGCTCCGAGCAGCAGCGTCAATTCCTCGAAACGAATATCAAAGTTGGTCAGGCACTTGTAGTTGTCAATGTAAAGGCGTTTGAGCATGGTAATTGATCCCATAAAATCCGCGGGCACTGAAGGCGGAAAAACGCAAATATCAAAATCTGAAGGCATGCATGCATCTTGCGTCAGACTTAAAATAAAGAATGGCATACTTCCATGCAAGGATCTACAGACATATTACATAACGTGATGTGTGACTTTAAAATAAATGTGCTAACTACACCATGTCATGCTGAGGAAGCCGATAGGCTGACGAAGCATCTTTTACCCAGGCACACCATTCAAGCAGCAGATTC
>JAGWBW010000124.1 GCA_021295695.1 Candidatus Latescibacterota bacterium | reverse complement strand
TCTGGGATTAGATGTGGCGAAACCCGATAGACATATTCTGGGCGCGTTGCGATCTTTTCGACTTGTGCATTTCAATCGTTGGTCACCTCGTAGCAATAACAAACCGCCACCTATCCCTACCAAGTCAGAACTGTACAAAACTATGGCTTCCGTAGAGGAAATTGCGGTGAACGCGGGCAAACACGTCGGATTTGTAGATAACGCAATCTGGTTGTTGTGTGCAAAGAGCGGGCTGGATCTCTCTAATGCAGAACTCACTGAGACCGCCAATAAGGCCCATAGTACATAATGTTCTCCTCAAACAGATCAGAGACGATCAAAAGAGGCCGCTGCAAATGCAGTAGCCTCTTTTGTTAGGTCATAGACACAATAAAAAATCCAATGCAATATAGTCCCTTGATAGATGCACATAAAGTCACTATGTTATGGATAATTGATCTTTTTAGTCCGGTTTTATAGGAAGGAAATGGCAATGCCACTACCTGGTGGACCTGCTGACAAGATTGGGAATCGCTACGAACAGTGGTGGACGGTATCTCAATTTGTACGGATCATCGATAGGAAAGCCGAAAGCATCCGCATTGAAGACCCGACAATCGAGAAGGCCGAATTTGTAATCACTGCGGGAGATTGTCGAGAGTTTCACCAGGTAAAGCGAGGCCATCTAAGAGGCAAGTGGAGTCTATCCGAACTTGGAAGTCCCAAACATCAATTATTACAGACGATGTTCAAGCAACTCTCCGCAAGCACCAACACACGGTTCGTTTTTGTATCTGGCAGTGATGCGCCAGAGCTAAGAGATCTAACAGAGCGGGCCGTAAGCGCGAGGAACACGGAGAAGTTTGAGTCAGAGTTTGTCCATGCCAAGTCTCAAAAAGGACCTCTCGAAAAACTCAAAGGGTTCTGGAATATCGCTGACACAGCCACGGCATATGAGATACTTCAACGTATTGAAGTTCACACAATTGATGAGAAAGGCATTAAACGAGAAGTGCAAAATTCATTGTCGGCACGGTTCCTTACCGAACCGAATAGAGTATGCGATGCCCTTCTCAGCTTTGCTGCGGAGTCAATTCACGAGGAGATCAACCTCGAGAAGTTGCTTTCATACCTTCAAGGCAAAGGCTTTTATCTCCGGCAACTTGCCAAACCAGATGACGCGCCGACACTCATTTCAGAAGCAACGGATCGCTATCTTAGGGCACGACGCATGTTGATTCAAGACTTTCTTATCCCTCGCTCATCGACTCAAGAACTTCTTGCGAAGATAGACGAAAATGAGACCAATGGTGCCGAGTGCGTCCTCACTGGCGGTGCGGGAGGCGGTAAAACGGGATGTGTGATCGAATGTGTAGAAGCCCTACGGAAACGTGATGACGCTGTTGTACTTGCTTTTAGGCTGGATCCTATAGATCCCGTATCATCAACAAAAAAATTGGGTGAACATCTCGATCTTGAAGAATCGCCAGCATTCGTATTGAAGACAGCGGCTGAAGCCATGTCACGCGATGCAGTACTTATTATTGACCAACTGGACGCCGTCAGTACAACTTCTGGCCGCAGTTCGGATTTCTTTGAGGTTGTGGAAGACCTTTTAGATGAGGTGCAGGGTTTACGCAATAGCGTGAAAATTCACATTGTTGTTGTCTGCCGAGAGTTTGATTGGGAAAATGACCATCGTTTGCGCGGTCCTCTTGGAAAGGACTGTGTAGAGGTTCCCGTCATCGATTTCTCCATGGATGAAGTAAAATCTGTGCTCCAGGATGGCGGTTTTAAACCTGAACTATTTGAAACAAGGCAATTGGAGTTGCTCGGTCTGCCACAGAATCTATCGTTGTTCCTTGAGACGAATTACGGTTCCGGCTCACGCCCAACCTTCTTTACGCAAAAAGATCTGTTTGATCGCTACTGGGACGAAAAACGCCAGGCCGTTAAGAATCGTATTGATTACCCGTCAGATCCTTGGATGGATGTGATTCAGATGTCGTGTAATAAAATGACCGAATCACAGCAGCTATCAGTGTCGAGAGAGACGTTGGACGAGTTTCCGGTTGATTACCGTAACTCAATGGTGTCAGAGGGTGTTCTTTCATTTGACCAAAACCGTTATAGCTTCGGTCATGAGGCATTTTTCGATTACTGTTTTGCCCGTATCTTCATGGGAAAACAAGAATCCTTGACGGAGTTCCTCAAGAAATCGGAACAACACCTGTTTCGCAGAGCACAAGTGCGACAAGTTCTCATTTATCTCCGCGATGCCGACCCCAAACGGTATTGTGAAGAACTCAGCACATTATTGACGGATGAGAAGATTCCCTATCAATACCAAGATCTTGCAGTTGCCGTAGCTGTTAATATGCCAAATCCCGAAGAAGCTGAATGGAATGTCCTTAAGCCCTGGATAGAATTCCAACTTGAAGCAATCAAGAATGGCACATCAAATACGGATAAGTTTGCGTCTTTGGTCTGGGACCGATTCTTTTCTTCGCAGTCCTGGTTTCAGATTGCGGATAAAAAAGGTCTTGTAGCAGAATGGCTCTCGTCTGATAAAGATGCCCTCGTCAATAAGGGTGCAAACTATGCTCGGTTTCATCAGAGACATTCAGGCGACCGGGTGACAGACCTTTTAAAGCCATTTGTAGGAAAAGGTGGCGATTGGCCTCAACGGTTTAAGTCTATTATGCAATCGGCGGACTTAGCAAATAGTCGAAGGTTCTTCGAGCTATTCTTGGAACTCATAGAGGATGGCACTCTCGACGACGACTCCAAAGACAATACGTTTAGGTACAATCTGCACAGTTTAGAAGCCGAGCGCGCTGATTGGATTTCAGAGGCCATCTCGCATTGGTTATTAAGACGGCTCTCGATTATACAGGAGACTGCGTCTGACAGAGGAAGCCCTAACTGGCGTGGTCTGTTCAATCACAGTGATTATAGATCAGTTTATATTTCTAAGGCAGCGACCCAAGCTCCAGATAAGTTTGTGCAGCATGTTCTGCCAGTGATTTTGAAAATCTCCGATGTGGCTGTAGTACCAAATCGAGAAGTATTGCCAAAATATGATGCAGTATGGCGGTTATTTTTCTTTGACGATGTCTCAATTGCTGAAGCGTACAGAGAAGCTGTTGCATTAGCGTTGGGAAAACTCGCAGAGAGTACGTCAGACCGTATTGTTGAAATTCTTGCGGAGCTAAGGAGCCGTGAAACCTACATGGGAAATTTTCTTCTCCTTCGAGCCTATACCGCAGGCGCAAAGCATTTTGCCGACGACGCTGTTTCTGAACTGTGCAACAAAACGTGGCGTTTTGAATGCGGCTATTCTGACAGTCTTTACTGGATAGCGATTCAATTGATTAAGGCTGTTACCCCGCTTTGTTCCGACGGGAACCGTGCAAAACTCGAAGAGGCTATTCTGGATTACACGACAGATTATGAACGCTCCCCTGGTGGACATCGGGACAGAGGATATGCCTGTTTTGCTCTTCTATCTGGCATACCGGCTGAGTTGCGTAGTGAGCGTGCTAAAGCACGTTATGCAGAACTCGAGCGAAAGTTTGGGAAGACGGATTTTGCTCCGAGAGGAATCCGGGGGGGCTTGGTGGGCTCTCCAATTGAAGAGTCGGCGGAAAAGAAAATGACGGATGATCAATGGCTAAACGCAATCAAAAAATATAATTCGAAAAGAGAATTCCCTAGAGCGGATATCTTAAAGGGTGGTGCTCGGGAACTTGCAAGGAGTCTTCAGGGACGCGTGCAGGAAGAACCAGAACGGTTCGCCCGCTTGAGCCTCAAGTTTCCTGCAGATACAAACCCTGTTTATATGGCATACACACTCAGGGGTCTAAAGGAAACAGAAGCATCCTCGGAACTCAAATTAAAAGTATGCCATAAGGCGTATAAGACGTACTCCGAATCAAGCGATGAATGTACAAAGGAAATTGCTGATTTATTGGGTTCTATTAAAGATCCGCTTCCCAATGACGCCGTACAGATGCTCGATTGGCTGGCAATCAAGCATCCCGACCCGGAGAAAGAATTTGAGGATGAAGAAGTTACAGGAGGCAGACCCTATTATGGCGAAGCTATCCTTAATCACGGCATCAATACCACGCGCGGACGTGCGGCCGAGGCAATACGCGATCTTATTCGATGGGATGCCTCGTACATTGACCGCTTTCGCACGACTATCGAAGGGTTGGTCAGGGATAGGAGTTTATCTGTTCGCGCATGCGCGGTTTCAATACTTTTATATATCGCGAATTACGATTGGGAATTTGCTTTCGAGCAATTTTCCAGGCTCATTGAACCTCAAGGCGATCAAACTGATAGTGACTACTTGCTGACGAATCCCTATGTGGATCATTTCATCTATCATGGACTACACGATCATTTTGGGCAACTTCGGCACGTTGTTAAGAGAATGCTACACTCGAAAGATCCTGAAACAAGTAAGGCTGGTGCTCGCCTGGCGAGCCTTGCTGTGCTTTATGAGCACGATGATGCCGAAGACCTTGTAGAAGAAGCAATCCGTGGCAATGCTGCGCAAAGACTTGGAGTAGCTCAAGTGGCATCTGCAAATATTGGACGTGAGGATTGTCGGTCATGGGCGGAGCAAAAACTTCTGCTGTTTTTCAATGACCGCGATAGCGGGGTTTGTCAAGAAGCGGCAAGGTGTTTCGGCAGCTTGGAAGAACAATTCCTTGAGTCTTACGGAGACCTGATAAACAAATTTTGCGATAGCGCGGCCTGTCAGACAGACTCGTTTTCTCTACTGCATGCCCTTGAGGAATCCCCACATCAATTGCCCGGTATCACATACATCGTATGCGAGAAGTTTCTCAAACGGTTTAGCGATGAGGCGAGGGATATTCGCACGGGACGAGCACTGGATGTTACTTTCGTACCAAAGTTGGTGTTCAGGACATACCATCAACACCAAGACGACGAGTGGGCGGCTCAATGTCTTGATCTGATAGATCAGATGTGTCTTGAGAGAATTTATGGGGTAGGGGAGGGATTGGATCAATACGAAAGGTAATTGAGGTACTTGGAATTTTCCGATCTGTGATTTAAGATATTGCAAAGCACTTCTCATTTTAAAAATGAATGCAAACAGGAGTTCTTGTGATTACTGAAACCACCATCCAAGAAGGACAGGTTATAGCTGGTCCGCAGTTCAACGAGCCTATGCTGGTGGAGACTGTGCGCTCGAACGGGCCGGGAACCTGGGTCGTGGGCCTCGTCGGCCAGCGGTCGGAGCGGTTCCGGCGGGTTACACTGACCGCGGACGACATCGCAAGCCTGAACATTGCTGACTCCGCCCTGTCCTACGATGGCGATGGGCGGCTTCTGCGCCTCGGCCTCCAGGCATATTCGTTGGGCATCGCCTACGAATTTGATCCCTATTTTGGGCTTTCCATCTCGCATGTAGATCCGTTGCCTCACCAACTCGAAGCGGTCTATGAACACCTCCTCAAGTTGCCCAGCGTGCGCGTCCTGCTCGCCGATGATGCGGGCGCGGGCAAGGACGATCATGGCTTGTCTCCTGGTCTGCGAACTCAAACTGCGGGGCCTCATCGAGCGCGTCCTGGTGGTCTGCCCTGCAAATCTCTCATTCCCATGGCAACGCGAACTCAAGGAAAAATTCGACGAGAAATTTCTCGTCCTTAAAGGCAGCGATATCCGCGATCAATTTGGCGTCAACCAATGGATGGAGCAAAAACAGATCATCGATGATCTCAACCTTGGCGATCGGGTTCGCGTTGAGATAACAGAATCAGGAGATGCTTAAACTCGTGTCGAGGCAAGTAAAATCTCTTGTGGTGACTTCTGAAGATAATTTCTTCATTAAAGGTGGTAATCCAAAATAAGGACTCAAAAGCATGAACGAAAAATCAGAATGTCCAATCTGGGGTACACCAGCTTCTGAAGAATCTGCGGATGGTCGCGACGGTAGCTTGATGGATTCGCCTCGTGCGGGTGGCAGGTACTTCATTTCTGAGGCAGCTATTGTACGCTTGTCGCAAACCGATGAACGTAGCAAGGCACGCCTGACTACGTGGTTGGTCAATCAGCGGCGATTGGGCGTTGAATATCCGGAAATATTTAAGAAAACGATCACGATGGCGGAACAGCAAAAGGATTTGTCCAAACACGACCGTGCGGACCGACTTCTCCAGTATATTGGAGATCAAATTGGAGAAATTGGCAAGCATTTTGACTTTTTTCCCTATGACATACCCAACACAGAAATAGCAGCATGGTCGGAATCCGTTGGCGCGCATGAGGTGTGGTATCTATTAGATTATTTGGATGAGAAGGGTTGGGTAAAAAATAATAAAGATAATTTTTTTACATATAGACACATCGTAACGGTAAAGGGATACGATCGACTTGAAGAACTTGAGACAGCGAATACCAAATCATCGAAAGGCTCTGTAACCATTCTTCCGACAGAGCCTGAGAAAAAGGTATTAAATCCGGAATCGAAGATGCGGAAGGTTTTCATAATTCATGGACGCGACGATGGCACCAAAGAAACTGTCGCTCGATTTATCGAGCGACTCGGGCTAAAGCCTATTATCCTTCATGAAGAACCCAGCCAGGGGCGAACAATTATTGAGAAGTTTGAGCAACATGCTGAGGTTGCATTCGCAATTGCTCTCTTGACCCCTGATGATACTGGTGGCCTCGCGGGGGAAGAACAGTCTCATAAGCCACGCGCACGCCAAAATGTTATATTTGAATTTGGTTATTTCATAGGTAGGTTGGGACGCCATCGAGTTTGTGCGTTAAAAAAGGAGAATGTCGAGACCCCCTCCGATTATGACGGTGTGTTATATATTCCCTTTGATGAATCTGGCGCATGGAAGATGGAACTTGTGAATGAATTGAAGAACGCGGGATTTGATGTTGATGCGAATCTGGCAATTTGAACATCGTGGAACAGGTCTTGGGACTTTTCCATGTGTTTGCCCACCAATCATTTAACTTCACAAAATTAATTGATTATGCTAAAGATCTGGCCGAGAGAAAGTTATGTATTCGAGAGGCATTTCCTATGTGCTACAACTTGATACAATCTAACCTCAGCCGAAATCCCAGAGCAGAAATAATAGCCATCAGATTGTCGAGCTTCGGTTTGCTGCGACTTGAAAGCACGCGGTAGAGATGTTCGCGGTTCAGTCCGGCGCGTTCTGCCAATGCACCAACGCCACCTTGTGCCTGGGCGACGTCCCGCAAGGCCAATAGCAGCCCATCAGTCTCACCGCTTGCCTCACACTCGTCCAGTGCGACTTTCAGGTAGGCCCGAGCTTCTTCGGGGTCTTTGAGCGCTTTGATCAGTCCGTCTTCGTAACTGACCGTGTGTTTCAAAACCTGTTCTTTAGTCATAGCTGCGGCTCCTTAAGTCCTGCCAATATGCTTTGGCGCGTTCATTTTTGGAAGGTAGCGCACACGCTACAAAAAGTAAACTAAAAATAGCAGGAAAATAGCATGCAGGTTTATATCGTCTTCGTTCATCTCGACTTTGTCCATATTAAGATAGCAGAGGATTCCAAAAAGTTCTATCTTGGATTGTTGTCCCAAACCATCCAA
>JAGWBW010000123.1 GCA_021295695.1 Candidatus Latescibacterota bacterium | reverse complement strand
TGGAGCGCCGCGATGCGCTTTTGTCCGATTTGTTCGCGCGCGGTTTTTTGTCCCAGGATGTTTACAGTAGCGAGTGCGACCGCGCGCTGTCCCTTTCTGTTAATCCCATACCGGTGAAGTGATGGTTTATTTCGTATTACAATGGGGAGAAATGGCCCACAACTCAGCGCGGTCCTTTTTTCTGTTTGATTCCGCCCTGAACCAATCGGTCGATGACGACAGCGCAAAAGAGAATGGCAAAACCGGCCAGGATACCCTGTCCTTTGGCCGCGTATTGCAATGCCGCGAGAATATCGTAGCCAAGCCCCTTGGCGTCGATAAGCGCGGCGATTACCACGAGGGAAAGGCACATCAAAATGGTCTGGTTGATCCCGGTCATAATGGACGGGAGGGCCAATGGCATCTCGACGCCGGTCAGGGTTTGCCAACGGGTGGCGCCAAAGGCCCGAGACGCTTCGGTCACGTCTTTGGGCACTTCGCGCAGGCCGAGTGTCGTGAGTCGGATTATGGGCGGCAGGCCAAAGACCATAGAAGCGAGAATCCCGGGCGGCTTGCCGGTGCCGAAGAAGGCGATAATGGGGATCAAATAAACAAAGGATGGCAAGGTCTGCATCAGGTCCAGAACGGGCCGGGCGACTGCATAAACCCGCTCGCTCCGTGCGAACCAAATGCCCAGGGGAATGCCAATCGCCACGCAGAGAAAGGACGCGGCACCCAGCAGCGACACCGTTTCCATGGCCTTTTCCCAGAATCCCAGGAGGGCGATATAGGCAAGTGCGGCCACGGTGAAAATCGCCACGCGCGGCCCGGCTAATCGCCAGGCGAAAATGGTGATGACCACCATCACTACGGGCCAGGGCGTTTGGACAAAGACCACCTCCAGCCCGTCTAAAAGGAAGCGAATGCCTCGGGCAATGCCGTCGAAGAAAACGCCGAAATCTGTCGCTGTTTGATCGAAGACCCTGTCAATGGCAGCGGCGAGCATCTGGTAATGGGTTTTGTCCGCGGGAAAGGTGTGGATAAAAGCCACCGGTTCGGCAACGGTAAATCCGTAAAGCGCGATGGAATAGACCGCGGCGACAAAAACCGCACCCACAGCCGCGCCTGTCCACTGAAAGCCAGCACGCACGCGCTTGTCCGCGCGCCATCTCGAATAGTGCTTTTCGTAGGCGATATTGGCACTTATCCCCTCTATTCCCTTGATCAGAACAAAGGCAAAAAGCCCGAAGATCACCAGTTCCACACCTGCGGCTGCGGCCTCCTGGGCCTGGTCCAGTGCCTTTTCCAACGCCGCTTGCAGCCGTTCTGCATTTCGGGCTAACGCATCGGCACCCGTTTCGTCACCCTGGTCGCGTGCGGCCTGCACCCGCGCCAGCATGCGCTCGTAGTTTTCCCCAAGCCGATCCGCTCTGGCTCTGGGCACGGCACCGAGGTCGGAAAACAGCCCTCGGCTCAGTTGAACCAGGGCCATCAGTTCCAAAACGGCAAAACACGAGAAAAGTCCCCAAAGCCCGCGCGCCGCCGCCCACACCGGGCCAAAAACAGCCGCACCCCAATTGAAAGTCGCAACAAAGCCCGCATGCGATTGAATGCGGATCATCACACGGGCATAATAGTCGCCCCGCGCAACGGCGAAAGCCCTGACCGAATCGGCAATGTGCGGCACGGCGTCTGCTACGCTTTGACTGCTGTTTTCCCGCGTGCGATAGATCATGCCCCGTCCCCCCGCCTGAAGCGGCCCTGAACGATGCGGTCGAGCACCATCGCGCAGCACAAAATGGCGAGTCCCGCCAGAATGCCCTGGCCCTTGGCCACAAATTGCAAGGCGACCAGGACCTCTTGCCCCAGGCCCCTGGCGCCGATCAGCGAGGCGATTACCACCATAGAAAGACACATCAAAATCGTCTGGTTGACCCCGGTCATAATGGTGGGCGCGGCCAGGGGCAACTCGACGCCTGTCATCAATTGCCACTGCGTCGCCCCAAAAGCCCGTGCGGCTTCCACCACGTCTTTCGGCACCTGAGCAAGGCCCAAAGCCGTCAGGCGGATCACCGGCGGCATGGAAAACGCGATGGTTGCCAAAATGCCGGGCACCTTGCCTGTGCCGAAAAAGGCGATGATGGGAATGAGGTACACAAAAGCTGGCATGGTCTGCATCATATCCAGCACCGGTCGAACAACTGCATAAACCCGACTGCTCCGCGCACACCAAACGCCCAGTGGAATGCCCATCAAGACACAAAAGACAGCGGCCGAACTGACGAGGGCCAGAGTGAGCATTGATTTTTCCCACAAGCCGAGGATGCCCATATAAGCCAGTGCCGCGCCGGTGAAAATTGCCACGCGCCCTCCTGCCAAACGCCAGGCCGCCAACAAAAAAAAGATCACAATAACGGGCCAGGATGTCTCCACAAAAACGGCCTCAATGGCATTGAGTACGGCCTCGGTTCCTCCAGCGATGCTGTTGAACAGGCCGGCACCCGCGCGTGCGGTGCGGTCAAGATAATCTTCTATCAAATTGGCCGTGTGGGTGTGATAGGTGCTGGGAACGGGCACTGACACAATCCGCTGATCTGGTTGCGAAACCGTGAAGCGATACAGCGTGAGGGAAAACACGAGCAGCAGCAGGGCGCAACCGCCAGCCAATCTGTAAAGGTTGAAGCCCGATGGCACGCGCTTATCTACGCGCCATCGGGTGTACTGGCGTTCATAAACCCGGTCGGCCCAAAGCCCTTCCATCAGCTTGAACAACCCCAGCAGCAACAGTCCGACCAGCAAATAGGTCGTTGTGCTGGCCTCGCCTGCCTCGCTTGCTGCACGTGCATTTTCAGCCGCACGCGCCAGGTTGCCAGCGCTTTCCACCAGCAATTCCGCGTTGGTATCGCCACGCGCGGCCTCGGCCATGAGTTGGTCGGATTTTGCCTGAAGACGCGCGGCTTCTGCCAACTTATCGGCGCCGAGGTCGCCCCAAATCCCGCGCCCGACCTGCACCCAGGCCACGAGTTCCAAAATGGCAAATAGCCAGAAGAAAGCCCAAATCCCGCGCGCCGCCGCCCATAGAGGGCCAAATATCAGCGCGGCCCAGTTGACGCGCCAGCGGTTCTGCCCGGCCAAAAGCAGCTTGAACCGCCCGACGTAAAAAGCCGCACGCGCGCCCACAAATTCGGTTATCGAGGGCGTCAGGTCAATTGACGGCGCGTTGCCAGTCGCGCCCTGCGTCCTGTTTGCGGGCATCTCACTTGCCTCCCTGAATGCCGCGGAGCAAGCGATCTTTTGACACCACGCCAATGTCCTTGCCCTCGGCATTGGTAATCACGAGCGGGTGCGGGGTGGTGATGGCGACATCCACGAGGTGGTCTAAATCGCTGTCTTGCGAGACCCGTGGCGACTGCGCGAATTTTTCAGCACTATCGCTTGTGAGGGGTTCCATAATCGCATGGGCAAAAACCAGTTTCAGCCTGGAAATATTCCGCACAAAGTCGCGCACATAGTCGTCGGCGGGATTGGTGACAATATCTACGGGCGTGCCGATTTGGACGATTCGCCCGTCCTTCATAATGGCAATGCGCGTGCCCAGGCGGATCGCCTCGTCCAGATCGTGTGTAATAAAAAGCGTGGTTTTGTGGAGTTGCTCGGAAAGTGCCTTGAACTGATCCTGCAATTGCCGGCGGATCAAGGGATCAAGCGCGGAAAAGGGTTCGTCCATCAAGAGCACATCGGGATCGGAGGCCAGCGCGCGTGCCAGCCCCACGCGCTGCTGCATGCCGCCCGAGATCTCGTCTGGAAAGCGATCTTCAAACCCGTCCAACCCCACGAGGGACAAGACGTGTTGCGAGATTTCCCAGCGTCGGCCTTTGGGCGCGCCGCGAATTTCCAGGGGATAGGCGACATTGTCGCGAACAGAGCGATGTGGCAACAGGGCCATGTGCTGAAAGACCATTCCGATCTTTTGTGACCGCATGGCCCGCAATTCGGGTTCTGAAAGGCGCGTCACATCTCGGCCCAGAACCTCTACGCGCCCGGCCGTCGGCTCAATCAAGCGGTTGATGTGGCGGATGAGCGTAGATTTGCCGCTGCCAGAAAGCCCCATAATGCAAAAAATTTCGCCCCAATGCACATCGAACGAGACATCGGCAATGCCAATCACTGCGCCGAAACGCGCCAAAACCTCGTTCTTGCTCAGGCCCTCAGATCTGACAGCGGCCATCGCCTCTTCGGCACGCGTGCCGAAAATTTTCCAAACGCCTTCCAATTTGATGGGGATATCACTCAAAATTCAACCTCGCTCATTGCCTATGTGGTCACGATGTCCTGCTCTTGACAGCGATAAAATCCGAGGCGTTATTTTAGCCAGTCTTCCACTTGTGTGGCATTCTCTTCGACCCATTTGCGGGCGTATGTTGCGGGATCGGCCTTTTCCACGACAAGCGCGTGAGTCATCGCGGAAATCTGCTCGGTCTCAAATTTCACTTTGCCGAGAATGGACGCGGCTTCGGGGTGATCGGTTGTCAAAGCTCTGGCGTAGTGGATGTGGAGATAGGCAGCATCCCAGCCCACTGGCGCGCTGGACTTCGCCAACCAGTCCGGGTCATCGGTCGGCTGGAGGACGTGCCACTTCGCCGCATCAAAGGGCGGCTCTTCCAGTATATGAAGGTCGTAGATTTCCCATACATGGTGCGGCGTGTAGCAGAAAAACCCAAAGGGCCTGCCCTGCTTGACCGCGGCATCGAGCCTGGCGAGAGCCAATGTCTCGTCCATTTCCAGCAGTTGAAGCGTTTGATCGTAGCCATAGGATTTGGCGCGAATCTTTTCCACATTGGTAGATGCCCAGCCCGTGGCGCCAATCCAGATCTCGCCCTTGCCATCGCCGTCGCTGTCCAATAGGTCGGCCTTTTCTGGATCGGTCAGGTCCGCAATGGATTTGAAGCCATACTTTTCGGCTATACCTTTTTCCATGCACATGCCCTGAAACGCCTTCACGCCATTGGGATTCATGACGACCGTTCTCCTTTTTTTTACATACGTATCGTGAAGATTGGCCTGATTGGGCAACCAGACTTCTGGATGCATGTGCATGCTGCCCTTGTCCATCGCTTCAAAAATGATCGGATTGGTGCTATTTTGCAATTCCACCTCGAGGCCGAGGTTGTCTTCCAGCACGACCTTTAAAATGTGAGCGGTGGCGTTGACCGACGGCCAATTGGGCACGCCAATCACCACATCGGCGGCTCTAGCTGGGCCGATTAGCGCAACGACCATACCGACCACTATTGCAGACCACTTGTTCATCTCTATCCCCTTATGTATGAAACGCCTCGTCAATCACAGGCGTCGCGTTCCAACGGTTTTGCGCGATGTGATCACGCGCTCGATTCATAATAAGTACACAAAAGTAGCTGGTCAAGTTTATCTTCTCAAAAGGTGCAAGACGATGGAAACCAGACACCCTGAACGCGGATTACTATAGACAGCACTTTGGCCTTTATCAACGATAATAGCTGTGAAGTCCTCATGCGCGGCAATCCCGAGTTGACTTTTGCATCGCGATTTTGCACTTTTGCAGGAGTATCGCCCAGTGGGGGCGCGGAGTGTCACTGCTGAGAATTTTATTGAAGCGTCCTCTGGATTTTGATGTGCAAAGAACAAAGCAAAGGTTTTATTTCGTATGTCAAAAACAAAATGGTATGCAAAACTCGATTATGCGAAAACAATTGCCGATCCATTGCGCCGTCGGCTCTATGTTTGTGCGCTTGTGGCCGCAGCATTGCCGCAAGCGAAAAAGTTGCCTTATGTCATTGTTGGTGGCAATGCCCTGGAGTTCTATACGCTTGGTGCTTATGCCACTGTGGATGTCGTTCTCGTGAGTGAAAGGCGAACCGAAATTGGCGATTTGTTGGCAAGCTGGGGGTTTGATCAGACGGGCAGGCATTGGCATCATGTGGGGCTGGATATTGCGATTGAGATTCCCGATGATGTCCTCGCCGGATCCGAAGATAAGGTGACACTGGTCGAGATTGAGGATTTGACTGTCTATATCATCGGGGTGGAAGATCTCATTATTGATCGGTTGGGTGCTTATGTCCATTGGGATTCAACCGATGATGGTAATGGGGCGCAGGAACTCATGGTACTATACCAGCAAGATATTGATTGGGCATATCTCAAAACCCGCGCGCAAACAGAAGGTGTGCTGGAGGCATTGATTGCGTTCAGAAATCAGGTAGGGGAGGACAGAGGTTGAAAACTGTAAATTTTGATCAACACGTTCGAGAGATACGACCGCGTGCGCGACGCTATCAACTCGAGCAACGTATGCAGCGACGCCAGCGCCTACCCCGTCGTCGTCCTCGAGATGCGGAGGCACGTCGGGGTTTGATTCAATTGGCGTTGAAACGCCGGGCGCAGTGGTTGGAAGACGGTCGATTAGAAAAAATTGGTCCCAGACACTATCGCTTGCGTCTTGAGTAGAGGCGAGTAATGAATAGAGATACGCAGTCCTGGATGTGTAATTTTCTGGCAGGTCGCATTGGTTCCGCAGATCCTCTTGCGAGGGGTACGGAGATTGTGCATATCGAATCGCATAAGGGGCGGCTTTATGCCGGAAATGGCTATTGGATGGACAATCCTTATACCGCGATTCCCTGGGCGCAAGTTTTCGCGATTGATTCACCGTCTGATGCATGGCGTATAGACCACAGTCTGGGGACGTCGCATCTTCGGGTTACTGCGCTGAAGTCGGTGGTTTTTGAGACGGATGATTCGGGCAATTCCCTGTCCGAGAAAGTGAATCTTTTGCTGGCTGGTTCCGACCGGCGCAGGGGCGTTCGCGGGATGGGTGAGTCGAATATTTTTACGCGAGACGATGATAGCGGATCGTGGGTGAGGACGACGCTTCAGTCCGACAGGGGATACCGGCGCATGGTGCGCGCGTTTTTTGTTCATCGCGATGGCGTGACGGGGGTGGATCGCATTTTTGTTTCTGCGGGGCAATTGGGGATTTATTCGGGGGTGTATGATCCGGCTCAGTTGGGGAAAATTCGATGGGATGAGATGTCCGAGTTTGGGCCGATTAAGGCGCGTCCTATGTCTTTTGCAGAGGCAAATGGCGTTTTGTACGCTTCGGTTGGGACGTCGGTTTATCGCCGCGTGGATGGGCAGGCGCCTGTTTGGGGAGAGGTGTACACGGATGATACGCCGTATAGTTTTGAACAGGCTGGTATCCGCGGTCTGACGGCGGTTCCCTCTCCGGCAGGAGGAGGGGAGTCTTTGCTGTTTTCTCACACGAATCGCATTATTCGCATGGATCCGGAGGAGGATTATGCAGCCACGGTTGAGTTGAAGATCGATGCGTTGCTCAATAAGGCGTGGCGGCGTTCTATCAGGGGGCGAAGCATTATTGCCGCGTACAGCGATATGGTGCCTGTCACAGATCCTGCGACGGGGCAGACTGTTCATTTGATGGGTGTTCAGTCAAAGGTGGATGGGGGGCAGACTTTTGGGGAGTGGTATCCAGGCGCGGCTTATTTGATCCGATATCCCGATTTGAGCTATCGGGTCAAGGAGGTGAATGGGCGGTGGAAACCCGGTGATCCGTTTCTGGTGGCGATACG
>JAGWBW010000122.1 GCA_021295695.1 Candidatus Latescibacterota bacterium | reverse complement strand
TCAACTCACGCGGGACGACCTCGGCGTAGATGGGATTGGCAATACGCAAGGGCCGATCTTGAGCCAGGAGACCGAGATCGCGGATGTACTCCAGGTCGCGGTCAATGAAACGGCGTTTCTCGGCACCGCTCAAGAGGGGCTCGACAATACGCTGTACGCGATCTTCCTTGAGTTTGTCCGCCAACTGATCCAGATGTGTTTCTCGGCGCAGGATGAGTTGCTCTTGAGCAGTGCGGATGTCGGTGGCGGTGATCGGATGCTGTGGGTCTGCTGTGTCACCGTCATGGAAACAGGTCTCATCTGCCAGCGCGTTGACCAGCCAGGGCTGTCCTTGCGTCTGCGTCCAGATCGTCTCTTGTGCATCGGAGGTAAATATCTGCCCTGTATCCTCGGTGTGCTGGTTGAGCAGGGCGATCACCTCGTCTTGCGAGAAGTCACCCAGGCGCAGGGATCGCGCTTTGATGTTAAACGCGCTACCGCCAGCGATGATGGCGTTGGCCGAACTGGAGTGGATGCGGTAATCGCGCACGTCGCGCACGCCGCACAGTACCACACTCTGCGGAAAACTCGTCGGGCGCAAATCGTAGCCCGCTCGCAACTGCCGCAGCACGGACAGCAGAGAATCACCAATCAGGGCATCGATCTCATCAATGAGCAGCACCAATGGCTTCGAGTTGGCCTCGGCCCAGCGCGTCAACGCCTCGCGCAGGGCAACATGAGGCCCGTATTTTGCCAGGATGTCGAGCCAGATCTCGTCCAGATACTCATCGCCCACTGAACGCGCTCGAGATGCCAACTCACCTAAAACGGTACGTATCACTTGTTCCACATCTTCGCGTGCAGACTGCCCACCTTCGATATTAACGTACACACAGCGGTAGGCGTCTTCGGCATTGAGCAGGTCGCGCAAAGCCAACAATGCCGAGGTCTTGCCCGTCTGCCGGGGTGCGTGCAAGACAAAGTAGCGTTTGTCTCGGATAAGCCGGCGCACATCGGCAAGATTCAGCCGTTCCAGAGGTGGGATGCAGTAATGGTCTGCGGCCACCACCGGCCCGCTCGTATTGAAGAAGCGCATAATATTGAGTATCCTTTTCTATTCTGTGTAAAGATCGGCGCATTATTGGATGAATACGAGGTCGTTTCAATCGTCCAGCAGTAACGCGTGACACTTGTCGTCAAGACAAATATAACCGACTGCCTCTTGTTACTCAAATAGTTTCATTACCGAACGAGGTATATACCAATCTTTCTCACCTGCATAATCAGAAATACGCAATTGGCATGGATTACGTATTCTGTTCGCCCTTCCCCATCGCCCGCCTCGCAGCTACGATGCACTGGCAGAATAATCCCCATTGTGTTTAAACACAAAAATGCCTGTTTCCATTGAGCAGACGGGCACTTACCTGTTTTTTTTATTCGGTAAAATCACTTGATTTTTTGAAATTCAATTCTATATTGCGAACCCTTTATGCAACACAGCCTTTTACCCCCCATTCAAGATCTCTGCTTTCATTGGGAGGCAGTGCAGCTACTTCAGAACAGGAGCAATGGCATGGCAGGATTAGATGATTTGATTGACTTTATCAAAAACAACCCACCGAAGTTGTGGTCAATGTCAGATTGGGAAACAAATCTAACAAGATCAATCTCAAACTGGAGAGATATCATAACGGATGCCTATGAAGATCCACGTAAATGGAAACTGATAGAAAACATCAGGCCGAAACGCGATTATGATGATTTATGCAGAATTCTTGTCAGCAGTGTTGGACTGGAATTGGCGAAAATGTGGTTCTATTCCGACGTAGATGACCAAAAAGACGCTGTAAAACATGGATGGAGGAGAAGTTGGCTTGATGAAAACATACACTTATGGTCAGAGTTCGATTCAAATATGAAGGATAACGTATTGACCGGGACATTTGATAGATCGCCCGGCGAGCCATTCGAATCATTTGAGGATTGGAAGCGAGAATTTAGGTCTTTGACGAAAGGTAGTATCAATTGGGAGAAATTTTTGATACCGTATACCGGTTATATTCCATCGCCCCAGATCGAAAAACTTCGCAATATCATAGAACGGGCCAGGGACATGGAATATTTAGCAAAAATTGATGAAATGATTTCCTTGCGAGAAATTGCCTGTAGAAACATAGTTTCTCAGATGCAAATGTCTCAGATGCAACCGAGAACCCGGTGTAACCCCAATAGGAATGAACGAGAGTTAATAGCACGGTTGATGGAAATCACAGGTAGAAATGGGTATTCTCCTGTCGCTTTGCCCCCGATTTTCTTGTCTTCTGAAACGCCTCCGATCTTTGTTGCACATCCCGAATTAGAGGAAGATGAGGACACCCCCTTAGGGGACAGAAACGAACAGGGGATACCAAGAAATCAGCAACGAAGGCAGCCAGAAACGATTTCTATTGAAGAACTCCTTGGCGTGTACCAACCTCAGCATGAACAAATCATCATTTATGAAAGAGGCATCCGGTGGCGAAGACATCGTCTGGACGAAGAATGGTTATTCGCCGTCGTTTTGGTCCACGAAATCGCACACTGGATTACACACATACTTCCAAAACCAGGCACACCTACCTGGAAAACGGATTTGTACGTTCTGGGAGAGACAGATGTTCATGAAGGTTGGGCACAATTGATGACCTATTGGATTGCCAATCAGGTCGGGGGGGAGTTCAAACGAACCTTCGAGAAACTGAACCGCAATCAACCTCCACCTTATCGGGTATTTGAAGAATTCAAGAACGAACCGATAAATAAAGTGATGGTTTCTCTTGAAACTTTGAGGAGTCTCCCAAGTCGCGTCCAACTTCAAGATTGGAAAGAGGCAATAGATCAGTCAACTTTTTGATCTTGAAGAAATCGATTTGGGACGTGATGTGTGACTTCAAAATTGCCGCAGAGTAATACCGATCAACATAGATAACAGGTAACGATAGGCTACTACCAGCTTTCAGCTTTCAATCCCCTGCCCAGCCCACCAAAGGCAACACCTTCTGGATTGCGGCTAACATCCTGCCGCAATGACGGCGGCTGGGGGCTGACTGCTGAACACCATAATAAAGTCACAAATGACGTCAATTTTGGAAAGAATGTAGATGGTGTAAAAATCGAGGGACAAAGGACACGGGTTTTACAATGCACTAAAGGAACGGACATGGCTACTACTAAATTCTACAACATTAGAGAGGTGGATTCCGACTATCTTAAAGAACTTATATGGGCGGTTCAGAGGACAGGTCAGCGGATCATCTTTAGAGACGAGAACCGTCCAATCGGTGCTCTGATTCCTCATCAGCAATTGCCCGGGACCTCCCGCGAAATCAGCCAGGTGAGTCCTGGCTATCTTATGGAACTTAGATGGATGACCCAGGAGGAAGGTCAGAGGATCATCTTGACAGAAGGAAATCGTCCCATAGCTGATCTGATTCCCCACCAAGAAATACCTTCGTACCCTCAAAATTACATGACGATGTTGGATACGCTCTATCATAATGAAAGATGGGATGAGTTGCATGCTCGTTTTAATTTTTTTGCTTTTATGATTCACGATTCAGAAACCCATCCTGATTTTGACCAGCAAATAAAAGAGTATCTCTTTGACCACTCAGATCAATTTATGAACGAGAACAATTTTGATCGCCTGAATCAAGTTACGAACGAGAACGATAAGTTGTTGTTCTTTGCCCTTGTTGATTCGTCTCCACAGGAAAACAGGGATTCAAACCTCCTGCGTGATCGGAATACTCAAGAGGTTCCAGAACTAAGTAGAGCAGCCATTTCGCTGACTCATAGTATTGCTTCCATAGATCCGAGCATAAGGGCCGTTTCATTAGCCAGCAGTCTTGAAATTTCTAATGAAAGGCTTCCATGTCTTGTAGTTACGCCTGACCTTCATTCCAAACAATTTAGATGGCTTAGAACTGACCCAGACAGTCTTGACGATCAACTCTATCACCTCAGGAATCTGGCATATAGAGTCCAGGGATTCGGAAGATTTGGGAAGGAACGCATAATTAGTGAATATCTACAGCAAATTAGCCCTTATAGTGAAAATGGCACCATATATTTGATGGGAGAACGTAACTTCGGGTCGGCTTTGGCTAATGTTATGACCTGCACTGTTGCAGGGCATAGTCCTTTTCCTGAAGAAATGAAACCTGCTTGGGAAAAATCTAAAGACATACTTCTCGATTTACAGGATGGCCTCAAACAACTTAAAGAACAGCATTCCGGTCACAACGATGCCCGCAAACAAGCTCAAGAAGCGTTTTTCAATTTTGCTAATACACTGGGAAGCAAATTGACTGAAGAAGAACTCGAAGAGCACTTTTCCGAGATCGTTTCATCTTACGAAAGGCGCATTTCTGAGACTGATTTACTTATCGAGAAAACCTGTGAAAAAATCGCTTTATATCTCGCATCTCTTATGCCTTACCACCCAAATTTGAAAAGTTTCATTGGAATAAATGAAGAGTTTCTGGAAGATGATTCTTGCCGAATGCTGAAAACCGCACAGGCGGTGTTGAACATGTTGAATCATCCTGATTTCGCCCCATTGGACTATACTCCAGGAGTTATCTGTCTGGCGAAGATATTTGAAAGAGAGGTCAATTTATCGGTTATCCATTGGATTCGCCAGCAACTTGAAGTTGACTTACCGGCGTACTTTGATCGTTTTCAAAAGAATCTGGAGAAGGCAGAGTTTGACAACATAAATTTTAACGCTCAGGGCAATCACAACGCCTGGCGTCCACCAATGTTAGGTCAGTCAGAGAAGGCTTGTAATGCAGTCGCTACCGCTACGGTGTTGAGGCCAGCTTGGGAAGCGATGATTTCGGAATGGGTGAATACTAATCAGTGGCAAATACTCTTAGACAAGTGGAAAGTGATAACAGAGAACCGTAATGTGGGAGCACACGAGTTGTCAGTTGATAAAAGTGTCGCTGATGATATCAAGAAAGCCCTTGATAAATTAAAAAAAGAAAAGATTTTTGATGAGCTATATCGAATGAAAAAAATATATAGAGGAGATATTACTATCCCCGATACCAACTTGCAGGTCGCGATTGAGAAGGCTTTAAAAAAACCGAGCGGTGCGACGATCACTGCGGCGGAGATGGCGCATTTGGGGAAGAAGAATAAATTTCATGCAGCAAATAAGGGCATTCGCGATTTGACTGGACTTGAGTCCGCAGCCAATCTGAAAAGCCTGTTTCTTCAGGACAACAATATCATAGACCTCACGCCCTTAGAGGACTTAACTACTTTGATAGTCTTAGATCTAAAAAACAATCCAATAAAGGACCTCACGCCCCTGAAGAACCTGAAAAACTTGAAAAGATTATCTCTTGACAACACGTCCCTAAATGCAATCTCGAAGGCTAAACACATTCCAGATCTTCAAAACAGAGGTGTTTCTATGTCCTTTTAGACTAACATGAACAAAAATCTCTGGTATTAGCCAGAAAGGGGATCCTGACACGCCTGATTGCAGTATCGGAGAATTATTGAACAGGCAGGACAGGTAGAGGGGATATTAAAAATTCTATGAGTGCAAAAAATCACAGACATACAGTGGAATTTGGTGACTTTCAAACGCCGTCTGAACTCACAGATGAGATATGTCACTTCCTATTTTCTACGGGCGTGCGACCTGAGAGCGTCATTGAACCAACGTCCGGCACTGGTGGGTTTATAGTGAGTGCTATGGACACTTTTGGGCAAACGCGAAAATTTTTTGGCAACGAAATCAACAGGGAGTATTTACTGGCACTTGAGCGAAAACTGCGGGGGATGGACTCTGCGCGGATCGAACTCAAAAATGAAGATTTTTTTCAACTCGACTGGGAAAATATTTTGGCCCACCTGCCACAACCCATTCTACTGCTCGGCAACCCGCCCTGGGTAACAAATTCAGGCTTGGGACGCATTCAGGGATCGAATTTGCCCGCTAAGAGCAATTTTCAGGGACACAAAGGATTCGATGCTATAACGGGAAAATCCAACTTCGATATATCTGAATGGATGCTCATCCATCTACTGAATAAATTGCAGAGCAGAAGCGCAGTATTGGCGATGCTTTGCAAAACCACAGTTGCGAGAAAAGTGCTGAGATACGTATGGAATCGCGATTTTCGCATCTCAGAGACCCGTTTGTATATCATAGATTCTAAGACTCATTTCAATGTCTCGGTCTCCGCGTGCTTATTGGTATGCAAGACGGGGGTGCCTTCAAAAACAAAAACGTGCGATATTTTTCAGGGCATTTCGGAAAAATGTAAAATCTCTGAGATAGGAATGCACAATACTGAAATTTTAGCCGATTTTAAAAAATACAAAAAATGGTCTCAACTCGATGGTCATATTCCTTTAAAATGGCGGTCAGGCGTAAAGCACGATTGCGCCCGCATAATGGAATTTACACGCGAAGATGATACTTTTGTGAATGGCATGGGCGAAGTTGTCGATATAGAAGATACGTTTATGTTCCCACTTTACAAAAGTTCACATGTCGTCAAATGCAAAACAGAAACGCCCGAGCGATGGGTTCTCGTACCGCAGCGAAAAGTCGGCGATGAAACCCGTGTCATTCGAGAAAAGGCACCCAGAACGTGGGCTTATCTCACAAACCATGCGGACAAATTGGATCGGCGAAAAAGCTCTATTTACAAAAACAAACCGCGTTTTTCTATCTTCGGCATCGGCGATTATTCTTTCGCCCAGTGGAAAGTAGCGGTTTCCGGGCTGTACAAAAAAATTCAATTCTCAATCATTCCTCCGCTGGATGGAAAACCCGCAATGGTTGACGACACCTGTTATTTTCTCCCATGCACAAATCGAGATGAAGCGATTTTATTCGCCGACCTCCTCAATTCAAAAGCCGCGCACGAATTTTTGCATGCTTTCATTTTTTGGGATGCCAAACGTCCGATTACAGCCGATATACTCAAGCGTCTGGATTTGATCGCACTCGCAAAGACACTACACAAAGACCAGCATCTCGCGCGATATATGCCACAATCTGACGTTAGTGAATCCCAATTTGTGCTTTTTAGCGACGTTATGCAGTACTCTAAGCCATTACAAAAAGCACCATAACCCTCGCCTTTCCATCCTACCGAGTGAATTAGCGACAAACGCCCGTGCTTGATTTTCCCCTATGCGTACACTATATTCTACCTACTTGAATATCTCTATTTATAAAGCAATTTTACGGGGTTTGAAATGTCCGCACGGGTAATTGCCAAACCCAATCAACAAGGCCGCGTGGGCAAAACCACCACCGCAGTCAACCTATCTGCGTGTCTGGCTACAGCCGAAAACAAAACCCTGCTACTCGACATAGACCCACAGGCCAACGCGTCCAGCGGATGTGGCATTGTGATAGATGAACAAACGCCTTGTGTGTACGAAGTGCTTCTCGAAGACGTGCCCTTAATGGAAGTAATCCACGAAAGCGACTTGCCCTTTCTCAGCATTGCGCCCTCTCACATTCGCCTCACCGGCGCCGAAGTGGAAATGGTCTCCGTCACATCGCGCGAACAACGCCTCAAAAATGCCCTCCTGAAAGCGCGTGAAACCTATGACTTCATC
>JAGWBW010000393.1 GCA_021295695.1 Candidatus Latescibacterota bacterium | reverse complement strand
GATTCATTTATAAAGATTCGATACATCTATCCCTTCTTTTTTTAAAAAATCCTGCATCAGTAATAGGAGAGCTTTCTCTTGACTCTTTATATTAAGCAATTTTTCCTGTATTTGATCTACAGAATCCTTCTTCTTTGACATATAAACTCTGGCAAAGGATTTAGCTAAGGATACCCAGGTTCGTTCTAAATCTTGCGATAGACATTCAATTTCTTTTATGATATGATCTTTCTTGTTAAAACGAGCTAACCCTAATAATGACCTCATAAATATCGCTCGTTCATCTCGGAATCCTATTATCTTGCGGCATGTATGCTTTGAAAAATCGTTTATCTCATTCCTTTCTAATCCGTATAAGTGTACGAGATCTTTTGAAAATTTTTCTATACCCCCTATGCCACTCAGGATCCTTACTGGAGATAAGTCTATAGGGATATATTTTCTCGTAACATTTCCCCATACATAGTGATTTATCCTCCTCAAAGTGCCTAATGTAGCATAGATTTTAAAGTTGCTTCTTATTTTTCGCAAAAAAAAGCTCGCAAGTTTTTCTTCATCAGGCATCTGTAAGTCTAAAGGATTCATAAAATCTACAATTTCATTTCTCTTGAGCCTACTCGCAACCTCAGAAATTGATGCCCAACCGACCTTTGAAGCTCCGTTTGTCAAAAGTAAGACAGCATCATTTTTGCTGTCGAAACCAAAGACAACATATGTGAAATGTTTTGGTTGTATATCTATGAACTTAAGCTCTTCACCTATCAAAATGGGCGTCCCGGATAGATCAATATATAGTGGCCGTTTTCCAATAAGCCGCTCTCTCAAACACTCTTTAAAGTGACTTAAGTCTGAGCAGAATATGGACTCCTTGTTTACAGAAAACAGAGAATTCAAATTAAATAAAAAGCCATTCGTTGCATACATTGAGCGCAGTCTTCTCTTTTTGGGGGAATACCAAAACGTCCACCCAACTCTCAGCAGATCATATAGGACAGGTTTTTTAAAAAATGGATTGTGATAAGCCAAAATGTTCAAAAAAGTACTACTGCAAATCATATGCTTCGATTTACCTTGTGCAGGCTGATAGAATTCAATATCACTGATCACTGTTTTCATTTTATTGATGTTTCCATTTTGACAAACTCATATACTGCAATATTTTCCACATTGATATGCCTGAGCCATCTTGCAGTTGTCCAGTTGTAAATTTCTCGTGATAGACTGTACATCAAATAGATGACCGTCGATACAATGATCTGAATATCGAGTTTCATAGATTTGTTGTTGATGTAATAACAGTCACAAGCCAGGCCGAGACTGCGATCTTTATTCTCAGGGTCAACAATTTGAGAGATTCCAGTAAGGCCAGGTAAAGTTTGGTATCGGCGTTTAAAGTTTGGGATATTTTGCATATAAAAATTGTGTAGTGGTTCTCTTATCGGCCTCGGCCCTACAAAATCCATATCCCCCTTGATGATATTCCAAAGTTGCGGTATTTCGTCAATTTTTAACATCCTGAGCAAACGTCCACTTTTTGTAATATATTTTTCATTATCTACAAACAGATCATTTCGATCTGTTTTTTTTCGGTCAATCTAAAGGTTCTTAAATTTTTCCCTACCCGGACTTGCTTGAACAAGCATCTATCCCGAGTCTCTATCCAGATCAATATGATACCCAGGATCACGAGCGGTAATAGTACGATGAGAAAACTCAAGGCACACAGTACTCTTAACATTTTATTCAAACGGCCCATTTCCTAAACCTGATTGACGAGCGTATCAAGGGTATGAGCAAGTTGTTTTGCTAACTGTCTTCGCTCAAATTCCCAGAGTTGCCTGTTGTTTTGAATCCCACAATCCGAAACCTCGCGATTTAGCACTAAATTAGACATATAACGTGCTATATGCTCAGGGTCTCGGCTTGCTAAACATAAACCCGGGTTTACACGAGCGATAATCTGTACAGCGTCTGAATCCTGGTCTGCTATTGCCAGTATTGGTCTGCTGGCTCTTAAGTACTCAAAAATTTTGCTGGGAATCCACTGTTTATCTGGAACAGAAAAAGTCAATACATCCGCTCCTAATATGTACTCCAAACATTCTCTATGTGGTATTTGTGGGATTATATGTACACAATATTCCAACTCGTATTTCTTTATCGTGTCTCGGATAAATGCGTCTTGTCTTCCTAAAAGGACCAATTGAATTCTTTGCCGCAGTTTTGGATGTATTCGCATCAGCAAATCCAATGCTTTGAACATTGGCAGGGGAGACAATTCTTTAAAAAGTGATCCGGCATATAAAAAAGTGAATTTTGGGAAGACATGGGGCTTTAGACCTCTGAAATCTTCTTCATCAAATCCATTAGTCAAAACTTGCGATTTCTCTTCTACAGCAAGCTCAAAACTTCGGATGATTCCAGGCCAGGCAGCAAGAATACAATCTGCGTCGCGAAGCACAATTTTCTCTAAGTACTTCTCGAACTGTTCGAGAGGCTGAATGCGTTTTGGACGGTGTTGTTTCTCGATCCAGGGATCCCTAAAATCGGCTATCCAGGGACGATGTTTCACGAGGAGATGTAGAATAGATCGCGTCTATATTCTCCACCTGGAAAATCTCTTTCGCCTTACGTACACCCGTAAAATACCAGGCGACATATTGGTCAGGTACAAATAAGGATCGGATTAAAGAAGCCAGAGAATTTTTAGACAATGAAAAAGATCCTTGTTTTGCCCGTCCGCCTACCAGTCTGTAAACATCATACAGAGAAGGAACATTTACCCGATAAATGCTTAAATCTTCCGGAATGCCATCTAATAGTTTTTCATCCACAGCATCTAAATGATTTTCTTTGCGTTTGCAAGTCAGGACAATTGGTCGCCATCCAAAGTCCTGAATATACTTCACGAATTTGGTAACCCGCAGAACCCCAACACCATTAAAAGGAGAAAATTTTTGTGTGATTATCAAAACTGTTCTCAATGGAGTTACCCCGCTTTAGATGCTGTTGCCGAATTGGTCGAGAGGTAGTCAGCAGTTGTAAAAACGGCTACAAGCTCTGTATGGACAGAATTCGAATTCGGCAACAGCATCGCTTTAGTGGATAATGTAGAACTTTCAATTCCATCATCCTGTGCCATCAGTTTTTCATAGGTGATGGGCGATTGATACTTTATTGCAGAGTGTCTGCGATGTGGATTATACCACCCTTCAATATACTCAAAGATAGCGAGTTTGGCCTGGCTATGATTGGGGAAGCTTTCTCGGTCTATCAACTCGCACTCAAGGGTAGCAAAGAAGCTTTCACACAAGGCATTGTCAAAACAATCGCCAACCGATCCAACAGAGGGTCTGACCCCCATTTTTGCACAGCGTTGACCAAAAGCATAAGAGGTGTATTGAGACCCTTGGTCTGAGTGGTGGATGACCCCATCTGGCCGTCGGTTCCAAAGTGCCATATCCAGAGCGTCCAAGACCAGTTGGGTCTTTAGATGAGAGGCCATTGCCCAACCAACCACACGTCTGGAGAAGGCATCCAAGACAACAGATAGATACAAAAAGCCAGACCAGGTGGGTATGTAGGTAATGTCCGCGACCCACAGCTTATTCGGTTTATCAACTCTGAAGTCTCGCTTAACTAGATCAGGGGCTTTCTCGTCTGTGATAGACCGGTATGTTGTCAGGATACCTTTTCTGCGGCTTACACCACATATATTGGCTTGTCGCATCAGTCTTGCAACTCGCTTACGGCTGATGTGAACACCTACTTCGCGCAGATCCTGAAAGATACGAGGTGCGCCATAGGTCCCATTGGAGCGTTGGTGAAAGGCCCTTATTTGTTCTGTCAACTGTTTATCGACCTGTATTCGTTTAGATACAGGACGATGGCACCAGGCATAATACCCGCTCTTTGAGACACCCAGCACGCGGCATAGCATGGTGATCGGATAGATGGCCTGATGCGCCTTTATATATCTGAAGATTTTGGGG
>JAGWBW010000121.1:7728-9847 GCA_021295695.1 Candidatus Latescibacterota bacterium | reverse complement strand
GATTCGGCAAAGCATCCCAATATTGTTGTGATGTACGCGGATGATCTCGGTTTTGGAGATGTCAGTTGTTACGGTGCTACGGCACTCGATACACCCAATATTGATCGTTTGGCTTCTGAGGGTGTTGTATTTTACCACGGGTATGCCACTGCGGCGACGTGTACGCCTTCGCGCTATAGTCTGCTTACGGGGTCTTATTCCTGGCGCAATGAACGCGCACATATTTTGCCCGGTGATGCTCCGCTTATTATAGATCCCGATACTTCTATGTTGCCTTCCGTGCTTAAGGAGGCTGGCTATACAACGGGCGTTGTTGGCAAGTGGCATCTGGGTATTGGCGAGGGGAATCAGAATTGGAATGAGCCGCTTCCGCTAACGCCTCTGGATATTGGGTTTGACTATTCTTATATCATGGCTGCGACCAATGATCGCGTGCCGTGTGTATATCTGGATGGGAGAGATGTGGTAGGTCTCGATCCGTCCGATCCGATTGAGGTGGAGTACGACAAGAATAAGCCGTTTCCGGGATTGCCGACCGGGAAAGACAATCCCGAGTTGCTGAAGATGAAGTTCCACCACGGGCACGATATGAGTATTGTCAATGGCGTGAGTCGGATCGGGTATATGAGGGGGGGCGAGGCAGCGCTTTGGGTGGATGAAGATATGGCCGATGTGTTTTTGGAAAAGGCCGTATCATTTGTCGAGGAAAATAAAGATGGTCCCTTTTTCCTGTATTACGCGTTCCACCAGCCCCATGTTCCGCGGTTGCCGCATCCCCGATTTGTGGGCAGTACTGGATTGGGTCCGCGCGGCGATGCGATTGCCGAGATGGATTGGTGTGTGGGCGAGATGCTCGATGCGCTTGATCGGTGTGGTTTGAAAGAAGATACGATTGTGGTTTTTTCCAGCGATAATGGTCCGGTGTTGAATGATGGTTATTACGACGAGGCGGTTGAGCTGTGTGGCGATCACCGGCCAGCAGGTCCGTTGCGCGGGGGAAAATACAGTATGTACGATGGGGGTACCCGCGTGCCTTTTATTGTTTCCTGGCCCGGTAATGTGGAGATAGGCGAATCCGATGCGCTGGTCAGTCAGGTCGATTTTCTCGCGTCTTTTGCTGCTCTTGCGGGTGTTTCGCTGGATGCAGATGCGGGTCCCGATAGCGCGGATGTGCTCGATGCGCTGCTGGGGCAAAGCGATGAGGGCCGCGCGGAGATTGTTCTGGAGGGTGTTCAGGCAAAGACTGTTTTGCGGCAGGGGGATTGGGTGTTTATTCCGCCACATCAGGGTCCGCCTGTGAATACGAATGTGAATATTGAGACTGGCAATTCCTCAGTTCCGCAACTTTACTATCTTGCGGATGATATCGGGCAGATTGAGAATATGGCGTCGGTCCATCCCGATGTTGCCGAGCGAATGGCGGATCGGTTGCGAGAGATCAGGTCGGGGTGAGGATATGAATAATTTGCGATGTGAATACGATCAAAATGGCTATGCTATCTTGCAGAAGAGACGGTGCAACACGTCCATTGGCTTATTGAGAGGAATCCCGGCGTGCGTCCAGAGCGTTTGCATCACAATTTGCTCGCCTGCGATCCATTTATGCACCGGCTCGTGGGGGATGAACGCCTTGTGGATATTGCCGAGCAATTTCTCGGTCCCGATGTCGCGATGTTTGCCGCACATTATATCGCCAAGCCCCCGGGCGATGGTCAGGCTGTGCAGTGGCATCAAGATGGGTCTTATTGGCCCCTTGAGCCGATGGAAGTGACGACTTTGTGGGTTGCGGGGACGCCTTCGACGGTTGAAAATGGCTGTATGCGGGTGTTGCCGGGTACGCAGAACAAGCATTTGCTCAAGCGCCGCGATCTCATTGATCTGGATCAGGAAAAGTACGTGCTCGGCGTGGGGATTCATCCCGATCAGATTGACGATTCGGATGCGGTTGATCTGGAACTCAACGCGGGTGATGTCTCGATCCACAATCCGAATATTATTCACGGTTCCAATGCCAATACTTCGGATCAGTGGCGCGTTGGCCTCACTTTGCGGTATATTCCGACGACGACATGGGTGAATAGAGAAGATCACGAAAATATTCTCGTGCGGGGAAAAGCCG
>JAGWBW010000121.1:0-7685 GCA_021295695.1 Candidatus Latescibacterota bacterium | reverse complement strand
GGTGTGGAATCAATAGGAGATACCATGGCTGGCTTGACTGGTGAGCAGATTGCTTTTTATAAGGATGAGGGGTATTTGTTGCTGGACGAGTGTTTGCCTCCGGAGGCGTATCAGCCACTTGTAGATGAGTTTAATGCGGTGATTGGACAAAAGGCGAGAGAGGCTTATGCTCTGGGTCAATTGGAGCGTCTTTTTGAAGATGCGCCTTTTGAGCGGCGCTTGGCGTATTTGTGCGAGGCGCTGGGGACGGATAAGCGTTTTGTAGGAGAGATTTTGGGCAAGGCTCACAAGACTGCGGGTTTGTTTTTTTTGCTGACGCATCCAGCTATTCTAAATGTGGTGGAGTCGATTATTGGGCCAGAGATTCTGGTGCATCCGCAGTTTAATATCCGCGCAAAGATGCCCGGCGAAGCAGAGGTGTTGTGGCATCAGGATATCGCGTTTCTGGATCCGGAGGTGGAGAAGACGTTTATGATCAATTTCTGGGTGCCGCTGGTGGATACCGATGTGGAGAATGGCTGTTTGGAGATTTTGGCGGGGAGTCACAAGCACGGTATTATTCCACACGATCCGGCGGATTCAGAGAAGGAAATTCCCGAGGATCGGCTGCCGCCGGGCGACCGCGTTTTGTCCGTGCTGCCAGCCGGGGGTGCCGCGTTGATTCAGCACAAGACCATACATCGCTCATTCCCGAATGAGTCCGACCATATTCGCTGGAGTCTGGATATTCGATATAGCGATTACAGGTTGCCAACCGGGCGCGAGGAGGTGCCCGGTTTTGTTGCGAGAAGCGAGATAGACCCGGGTCGGGTGGCAAGCGGTCATGAGGATTGGATCAGGATTATGGAGATGAAAGGATGAGATGGATACGTTGTGTCGCGGTGCTGCTCATCTGGTCGCATGCGGATGACATAGGAGCGCAGGATTTGCCTTTGACGAGTGCGGGCAACCTGCGTTTTTTTGTCGATTTGTCGGCTTTTCGGGGTCCTGAGGGATATACCCGACAGGAGGTGGCACTGTTGCTGGATGCGGGTCAGCTCGCGCTCCGGGAACAGAAGGGGGAGTCTGTTGGGAAGATTTCTCTGGTCGCTGTTGTGCTGGATACGCTGGACAATCGGGTGGTGCATCGGACATGGGTGCAGCAGGTTGCTGTTCCAGAGTTGGATGTGGGGATCGGGGCGCCGTTTAAGGATGCTGTTTATTTTGATCTGAAGCCGGGTGCTTATCGGCTGGTTGTGCAGATTAAGGATATCCATGCGGAGAAGAGTGGGCGTTGTACTGTGCCGCTTCAGATACCGGATTACGAGCGTCGTGCGGGGCTGGTGTTTAGCGATTTGCAATTGGCTTCTCATGTGGCGCGAAGCGGGGAGGCTCATCGGTTTGTCAAGCAGGGCTGGAAGGTCGTGCCGAATATTACCCGAAATTATGTTATCGGAGAGCCGCTGCAGATTTATTTTGAGGTGTATAATCTGTCGTCGTCGGGAGAGAGTTTTATTATGGGGTACCGTCTGATCGATGCGGAGGGGATGGTTGTGCGCACTTATCCGGCAAAGCGGTTTTTAAAGCCGGGGGAGAGTTGTGTGAGGGCGGAGGTTCTGGATACAGAGGGTTTAGGGGAGGGGACTTATGATCTCCAGGTGGAGGCGTTTGATGGGAGTAGTCGGCAGTATTTTCAGACGAGACGTCCCATTTTTCTGGTTTCAAAAGATTTGCCCGAGGGGCTTACTCAGGTGCAGAAGAATTTGATCGGGTATTATGCAGATATCCGGTATGTCGCTGATGAGAAGACGCGGCGGACTTATGAGGCGCTGGAGAGCTGGCCTGCGAGGCTGGCGTTTTTGAAGGTTTTCTGGAAGCAGTTGGACGATGTGCCGGATACGCTGACCAATGAGCGTCTGCTGCAGCATTTGATGCGTGTGCATTATGTGGAGACGCATTTTGGGGCTGGCGTAAGGGGATCGGATACGGACCGGGGGCGGGTGTATATTCAATATGGCCCGCCCGATGATATTGATTATCGGACGTCTGCTGCGGGTCAGAAACCGTCTGAGGTGTGGTTTTACGAGACCGCGCGGCGCTACGAATTTGTGTTTAGAGATCGGCGGGGTACGGGATTTTACGAATTGGTTCATTCCACTTATCCGGGGGAGTTGTCCAATCCGTATTGGTGGCGAGAGTTTTAGTTTACGATCTCGATGGCAGGTCGGGTGGGGGGCACCGACTGTGGTGTCCGTGCCCTGTTCATCCATGCGCGCGTGCATGGTGTCAATGAAGGTCTGGCATTCGTCGCGCAGGAGTTCGAGGTGGTGTTCGGGTATGACGGCTTCGAGGATGAAATAGCCTTCGTCTTTGTATTGTTGTTTTTGGGCTTCGGTGATAATCATGGCTGCTATCAAGACTTTCCGAAATCAATCAATCCGATTAATCGTTAGACCTCCAAATTCCTTCTGGAGATCTATATCGCCAAATTCTCGGGAACGAATGTGATACTGTTCTATAATTGTATTTATTGAATCTACCTTTGTACGATGAAAGCGATATGAGGAGATCAAATCATTTAAGGTTTGGATGACGAAGAAGCCCTTACTTGTAGAACCAACAAAACCGGTCTTTTTTAGAGGGGTCGTTATTTTTATCTGAATATTGCCAATAGACCAAGTATATCCAAGCGTCTTAAGATAAGCTTGTATCTTGGATAGGCTCACAGGGCTCTCATGACTCGGAGCTTCCCGTCTTAAAAAAGAATAGACAATCTTCTGTATGTCATAGCGGTCATCAATCACAAAGCCACGTATAGTCGGAGCCTGCCCTTTTACTACGATGCCTATATTGCCCCGATTTTTTTTGCTAACGCTGCTGGAAATAGAGTTGTTGGTAAAATCTTTCAATTCATTCAAAGAATCCGAAACGTACAGCAGGCGACCACACTCCAATATCTTTACAACCGGCTGCCAGGGATTGGAGGTAGATTGGGGATACATAGACTCATAGGTAATACAGTTCTCATAACATTTGACGCTAAAATCTGTGAATTTTTTTAGTCGCGTATCATTTAGATCGCCATTGATGGTCCCGTAAAGTCGGTTCTGAAATGCATATACTTTTTTATCAATTTTCTCCCAATCGACATCTGGATTCTCATCAGATTCTATTTTTGGACCCTCCTCAAAAGCAGCTTGCTGTAATGAAATATATTTGCGTTGATCAAATTTGAACCCCGAGAATGAAGACTCCAATCCTGCCTTAGACAAGTCAGGATTGAAAGCAAATTCGGCGGATGCAAGCATACTCAAGTGAGCATAAAAATCATGCTCATAGTGTAATTTTGCGATAGAGTCAGCAAGTTGTAAGGTGTGGTCAGACATATCTGTTCACGATTTTTGAATTTGAAGAATGATTTCAGTATTTGGCTTTGTTTCTATGCCATCAAATCGATAAAATTTTTGTTCTGGATATTGTGTTTGAAGGTTGATGGCAGTGACTTGTATCTGGATTTTAACGTCAGTCCCCAATTCTAAAGCATTGGCAATTTGCTTAATACGCTGGGGTTGACAAGTGGGATTACGAGATGAAGCAATGAGTATTACCTGTCCTTTGCTTTTCAAGATACGTACGATTTCACGAAGAAGAACGAGCCCCTCTTCGCGAACAAATCCATAAGGGAATGGATTACACAAAATAACGCGATCAAATGAACCATCGTCAACACAGATTTTATGCGCGTCTGTGATCACATCAATACAATTGGTATTTAAAAGACTAAGATCGCTATCGGTTTCAAGACATTTTGGATAAAATTTTCGTCCAAATTCAGATTCGCCAGCACCCAATTCAATGCTCTGAAATTTTCCCATAAGCACACTATTAGCCCTTGATTACATCCCGTACACCAGACCACTCACGCCAGATGTTCGTGTACGCGTCTTTGCCGATTTCGTCGGCATGTTTGTGCTTGAGGCGGGTGATGGTGGCGAGGCGCACGTTGGGCGATGCGTTGAGACAGGCTCCGTGAACGACCTGGTGATGCGCGAGGATGAGGTCGCCCGCGTTGCCGGTGATCATTATCGGATCTTTGGGCAGGTCGGGCCGGGGCATGCCGTTGGCGAGTACTTCGTGCCCGTGTTCTGTGAAGTAGTCGGCAAAGAAGCGATGGGATTGGGGCCAGACGGTGAAGTTGCCGCTATAGGGTTCGGGTACATCGACGAGATAAATGACTGCGAAGGCCGTGAATGAGCGTTTGTAGTCTCCTTTGGCCGTGCCGTTGGTGCCGCTGCCAATGCCGTCGATGTGTCCGCGCGGTGGCGATGGTTCTTGTCCAAGGGGCAGGGGAAATCTCGGATAGGTTTTGGCGCGTTCAACGGGGAGGACGTTGCCTTTGCCCATGAGAGATTCGGCAATTTGCATGACCGGGGTTTTGTTGTACATGTCGAGGATGAAGGGCGCATTGAGGAGCTCGGCGCAAAAGAATCCGGAGCGGTGTCTGGAGGGGTCTTCGCCGCCAATGCCCACGTTGCCAATGGAATGGTTGACGGCGCGAAGAGACGTTTCGATCATGTCTTTGGGTATAGCTCCTGGGATTTTGAGATAGCCCTCTTCGGCGAATTGGCGTTTTTGTGCGTCAGTAATGGTCATAGACGACATGGTGAACCTCTGTCAGTTATCAGTTGTCAGTTATCAGTTGTCAGTCCCCCCAACCCGCCAGACCCTATTTTCCATCGCCTCTCGTCTTTTATCTGTGTCTATCTGTGTTCATCTGTGGTTGCTTTTCGCTTTTGACTTTACGCCGCTATGGCTTCGCGCACGCAGGGAAATTCGCGCCAGATATCGAGGAAGCAGTCGTTGCCATTTTTGTCGCAGTCGATGTGGCGGAGACGCGCGATGGCGGCGTAGCGTATGTTGGGCGAGGCATTGGGGCCACCGGTGTGGATCATCTGATGGTGTGCGATGATGAGGTCGCCAGCGTTTCCGGTGACCATGTCCGGTCCTTCGGGCAGGTCGATACGTGGGGTGCCGTTGGCGAGTGTTTCGAGGCCCTCGCGTTTGAAGTAGTTTTCAAAGAAGCGATGAGAACCCGGCCAGACGGTGAAGTTGCCGCTGTAGGGTTCGGGTACGTCGGCCAGGTAGATGACGGCGAAGGCCGTGAATCCGCGGCGGTACACGCCTTTTGGCATGCCGTTTGTGCCGGTGCCCATGCCGTCGAGATGCCCGCGCGGTTCGGGTGGGACATTGCCAATTACTGTGGGAAATCGCGGGGCGACTTGCGCGCCTCTGATGGGTTTTTGCAAGTTGCCTTCTCCCATGAGGGATTCGGCGAGTGATATGACCGGGCTGGCGTTGAAGAGGTCCATGATAACCGGGGCACCATTCAAGTCGCGGCAGAATTGCGCTGCGCGATGTTTGGACATGTCTTCGCCATTTGGTCCCAGGGTGCCGATGGAGTGGTTGACGGCCTGACGCGCGGTATCGACCATGGCTTTTGATATGGCTCCGGGTATTTTGACGTAACCGCGGTCGTAAAAATCGCGTTTTTGTTCGGGTGTGAGTTGCATAGCGTGGCTCCTGTAAGTGTGGGATTTGTATAATTATCGCTAAATTTAAGAAGAGTAAAATTCAAAGACAACTGTTATGTGCCGCGTCCATAACGTGTTCATGTCGCAGATGCAAGGCGTTTGATGGCGGTTTCTTTTCTTTCAACGCGTTCGTTAATGTGTTGGGAATATTCAGGTGTGCCGCAGAAGTCGTGGATGGTGGCGCGTTTGCGATAGGGCACGTAATTGCCGATATGCCAGGCGCTGGAGCGGTAGAGGGCGAAGTCGCCCGCGTTGAGGCGCAGTTGCACCGCACCGGGCATGTTGCGCGTGTAGTTGAGGCAATCGCGTTCTTGTTGTTCGCTGGAGACGGGTCTCTGATTGCGGAATTTGTCGCGGTCATAAGCGTTTTTGGCGGCGATTTCGCCGGGGAGGTTGCGCTGGCGATAGTGGCTGCCGGGTACGATCCAGGTGGCGGGGTCTTCGTATAGGGCGCAATTGACCTGGTTCTGGTAGTCGATGTGGAATGATTGCCATTGCCATTCTTCGCGAAATTCGGATTCAAACACTTCCCGGGGCATGTGATCGCGCCAGTCGCGGTGCCAGTCCGTACACCAGGGGTATTCGGCGGGCTCGAGCAGGATGCCGGTGCGGTCGAGGTCAGCGTGGTAGTGATGTGGGGTGAGTACCTGGTGGATGGCGTCGTTGAGTTCTGGCAATTCACCGTAGTTTTTAAAGGGGCGCTGGTCGAGGTCGTATTTGGCGATGGGCTGGAGACGCTGCGCCTGGGGACCGGTGATTTTGCGAGCAATTTCTCTGGCTTTGTCAGTGACGCGACGAAGGTCCGTGAGTAAGGATGTGGGTATGATGTCCTGGAAAATCGTGTAGCCGAGGGTGTGGTAATCGGCGATGTGTTTTTCTGTTAATTGGAAGGGCATGATAGGACCTGTCTTTTAGGAAGTGTGAAGTAGGAAGTGAGAAGTGTGAAAATGCATCAACCTTATACCATTAATCAACCCTATCAACAAAGCCGTCATCGCGGCATGGTGTTAGCCGCGATCCAGAAGGTTTTTGACGTATTTTACCATAATACGTTAAAAAAGAACATGCCAGAAAATCTTGAACTGCCCGGAGTATGGGAATATACGAGATGCAAAGTGAGGTGGGTTTTGTGAAAATAAAATTAAGGAGGACATGCAGTGAGAACTATTTTCTGGGTTTTTGTGGGATGCGCGATTACTTCAAATGCGTTTGGAGAAGATCCCATACAACAACGACTTGATGCGTTCTATGCAGAATATGAGGCAATAATTGCAAATCCGACGATACCAAAATACATAGAGTTGGACCGGAAACTGAGAGCGTTCTTCTCAGAAGATGTTTGGGAGTTTAGTCCAAAATTGGAGTGGAAAGATCGTTTCAAATACGCCAATGAACGCACGCGCACGTTTGGGATCATACCAGGCAAATTTTATATGGCCTTAGAATATACCGAGATACTTCTCGTTAAAGCCCATGAAATGGATCCTCGTTCCAAATATCGGGAATGTACTCTTTTTTCACAGATTATGGGCATTCGCCCCGAGGGAGGACTGGGGGAAATGCCAAATATAAAGGTCGCCTACCAATATGCGAAGGAGTTTCCCAAAGGGCCTTTTATTTCTAATGTCTATCTGATTATTGCAAGTTTTCACAAAGATCTTTTTATGATTATACGCGGGCTGAGCGAGGGAAAAAGAGATTATATGTATGATTATTGCTTTAAACCCTATGTGGAACGCCATCCGTATAAAGAACAGATGGTGCAGAATAAGAGAATCGCGCTTAGATACTATGCCAAATTCAAGAAAGAATTGGATTCAGGTGCTAAACGCCCACGATGGTTCAGGGATAGCATTATTGATGAACTTAAGGCGGGTACAGTTGAGGCCTGGATTTTTTGCGCCGATTAAAAAACAAAAACTGCTGGTGACATGACGAGAGCTTCTTCCATCGCGTTGCGAAGCGATTCTTTGGAGCCGATATGATAGAAATGCGCCTTTGTCGCTGTGGGAAAATCTTGTATAGATCACTTCAAAACGTGGCTGACAACAGCGCCAGCAACGCCACCACAGGCCGCCAGCACTGCAAGCCCAATGCCAATAATCCACCTCGCGC
>JAGWBW010000011.1 GCA_021295695.1 Candidatus Latescibacterota bacterium | reverse complement strand
GGCTCGCCAGTTTGAATATGCGAGACTTCCTGAACACTCAGGCTCGTGTACGGTTTCCCCCCACGTAAAATCGGTAAATGGATCATTTATTTTCACTCTTTGAAAGACTGACACCAACCAATTATCGCCCACTCGCAATACTTTGGGAAAAAATTTATAACCATTAAATCGTGTTTAGCATAAAAAAATAGCACTTCGCCTCATTAAAAGCAAGCACAATGGGATACATGAGTATTTTCATATTGACTCTAAAATACTCATGAGTATATTAAGGTTTAGTCTAAAATACTCACGACAGACGAGAAAGGTGATAAGTATGGAACCTCGCTACATCATAGATCGTATTGAAGCAGATATCGCAGACAGGATGATATTCATCGGCGGTCCGCGCCAGGTGGGCAAAACAACACTTGCAATCTCTCTACTGGGGCAAGGCCAGAATGAGTCGTCACCTGCCTACATGAACTGGGATGTGCTGACCGATCGCGAGGATATCCTGACGGGAAGACTCCCTCCTGGACAAACCCGCATTATTTTCGATGAAATTCATAAATACGCGCTGTGGCGAAATCTAATGAAGGGGTTATTCGACAAAAACAAGACATCTGTTTCTTTTATCGTCACCGGTTCGGCGCGGCTGGACTACTATCGCAAAGGTGGCGACTCATTGCAGGGGCGCTATCACTACTACCGTCTTCATCCCTTCACGCTGATGGAATGCGGACGGGAGTCAGATAACGCGCTCG
The DNA here is from genome assembly GCA_021295695.1 of Candidatus Latescibacterota bacterium. Classification (GTDB taxonomy): domain Bacteria; phylum Latescibacterota; class UBA2968; order UBA2968; family UBA2968; genus VXRD01. Next base: position 30,872 of record JAGWBW010000011.1, on the reverse strand, counting down.
TGGCACAATTGCTCAGATTTGGCGGTTTCCCCGAGCCTTTTCTCAGGGGAGAGGCGCGATTTCACCGCAGGTGGCTACGCGAGCATTCCGCAAGAGTCATCTATGAAGACCTCCGCGACCTGGAAAATGTGCGAGAGGTATCCATGCTGGACCTGCTACTGTCTCACCTGCCCGCCTGCGTGGGATCCCCGCTTTCGGTCAACAGCCTCAGCAAACTCTTACAAGTGGCTTACGAAACCGTCGAGCGCTGGCTTGCTATCTTTGAAAGGCTGTACCTGTGCTATCGCATTCCGCCGTTTGGTGCGAAGAGGATAAGAGCTGTACGCAAGGAAAAGAAGCTGTATTTCTGGGACTGGTCGCGCGTAGCAGACCGCGGTGCCCGTTTTGAGAACATGGTGGCCGGACACTTGCTGAAGTACTGCCACTATGTCGAAGATACAGAAGGATATGACATGGAATTGCGCTTCATCCGAGATACTGACAAGCGCGAGGTAGATTTTGTCGTTCTCCGCGATGGGTATGCTGAATTTGCCGTCGAGTGCAAAACCGGCGAGCGTGGTACTTCTCCCGCATGCAGGTACTTCAGGGAGCGAACAGATATCCCCCGGTTCTACCAGGTACATCTGGGCACAAAGGATTTTGGCAATGCAACAACCAACACCCGCGTTCTACCGTTTTCTACCTTCTGCCGTGAGTTGGGGTTACCCTGATAGGATAAACGATCCGCCCAATTTAATACACCCCAACGACAACAGATTCTTGCAACTCGGAGAATAAACCCAGATTTCTCACTGGCGCGTTCGGCCTCATCGCGTTCGAGAAAGCGGGGCATAAAAAATTCTTTTGTGAGTGTGGTGAGCATCACGCGCCCTGTTTCGTCGTAATCGACCTCTTCATCGGGATTATTTGGATTCACCAATTCGATAAACGCGCGAGGCACGGGTGGATAGTAAGTAATCGCGTAATTGTCTTCGGGTTCCAGCGGCTTGGAATAAGCCAGCCCCATCAGGGTATTGCCATAGGTGGGAACAAAATCGATGCCAGGGATAAGTTCCTCTCTCGCAAACCGATTAAATTGTGCATTCATCTCTGTACCGCCGCAAAAAATGCCGCTGATCCCGGCCTTTTGTAGAGAAACTTTTTCGCACAATTCTTCGAGAAGCTTGGGGGTCGTGAACATGCATTTCACATTGTCGTTGGCGCGCAAAATAGTGAGTGCCTGATCGATAACATGCGCTTTGTAAAGCTCCAATTCCTGGAGTGCGCCGCGTTTGATCAGCTTGTTGACCCATCGCGGATCAAGATCCACGAGAAAACAAATTCCACCGCGAATCTGACAAAGATATTCAACAGCCAGGCGCAATCGTCGGGGACCTGTTGGCCCCAGCATCAGCCAGTCTGCACCCTTTGGAAATGTTTCTTCAGAGAGATGCTCGCTGAACATTTCGTAGTCGATCTGAAAATCATTTTGGCTGATCCGATATTTGGGAACACCGGTTGAGCCACCCGTCTCAAATACATAAGTCCGCTGTTCTTCACTCCCCCTGGGGATCCATCGCCGCACGGGTCCTCCGCGCAGCCATTCATCCTGGAAATGCCCGAGGTATTTCAGATCACTGTACCCGCCGATCTCCCGCCGCGGATCAAAATCCAATTCCTCTGCAAATGCCAGCCAGAACGGACATCCCGTATTGGGATCAAAATGCCACGCGACCATATCGCGCACATGAACATCGAGGATATCGCGCGCTTCTTTGACCCTATCGACAAAAGGTGTTGCCAACACTTCCATATTGTGACCTCGTCTATTCGCCTTTAATCGCATACAACGTATTGCGCGTGCCAATATAAAGCATGCCATCTTTTGCAATAGGCGTGGTATATACGGCACTGCCCATATTGATTTCGTTGATCAATTCAAATTGTGTTCCGGCTTTCAAAATCGCCACATCGCCATCTTCATCTCCAATATACACCTTCCCATCTGCGACAAAAGGTGACCCCCATATCGCGGCAAATGTGTCGTATTTCCAGTGCTGTGTGCCGGTTTTTACGTCAAGGCAATAGACAAAGCCGCTGAGGTCTGCCGCATAGAGCAGGCCATCGCTGATGCCCACCGTTGAAATGGTACGGTTGTAATTTTCATTGCCAAAGTGCCACACCGCATGGCTTCCCGTCACATCGCCTGTACCTGTCGCATCAATCGCCCACAAATGTCCGATGCCCTCGCCGTGTTCCGGGTCTTGCCCAACGCCGATAAAAACCTTGTTATCGTAAATAACGGGTGTGGAAATAATCGCATTGCGCGTGCCGCGCCCGCCCAACTCCCACACAGCATCTTTTGGGTTGCAGTCAAATTTCCAAATCAAGTCGCCAGTTTCGGGCTCCACTGCATAAACCCAGCCATCGCCTCCGGGGCAAATCACTTGTGGCTTCCCATCGATAACGCCATAAGCGGGATTGGACCACTGCCCGTGCAAGATATTTTCGGCGGGATAAGCTTTTTCCCACACTAATTCACCCGTATTGAGATCGATCGCAATAAAGCTGGGCGACAGAGGCGACGGAATGGCGACATGGCCTTCGTCAACACCATTGGCAGTGATGATAAACAAAAGATTCCCCGCCCCCACGGGCGAACAGGTCGCCAGATTGTGCGGAAACACATCCAACTCTTCCATCATGTCGTATTCCCAGATAATATCCACGCCGATGTCGCTTGTATCCTCTTCCCCGGTGTATGGACCATCATTTTCCCCATCCAAAAAACCCTCTGTATCCGCGCACACCACGCGACATTGATTGGAGATATAATACATCCGATCCCCGCGGATATAAGGCGTGGAGCAAATGCCCTGCTGTGGCCAATCATTGACGCGCCCCGCGGGCAGCTTGGGATGCGCTGCTTGCCAGAGAAATTTTCCATCGGATTCCTGAAAAGCCATGATCACGCCCTTGTCACCCGTGATTTTGGGGTTGCGCGCGATCTGATTATTTGTACCCATGAATATTTTCCCGCCTATCCTGATGGGACCGGCGTAGGACTGCGAGCCAAGATCTGCTTTCCAGGCGATATTTTCACCTGTTTCTGTATTCCAGTTCGACGGCAAATTTTTTGCGTCTGATACGAGGTTGCGATCTGGAGTAAATCCCCACATGATCTCTTCGGCTATCCCTGCCGATGCAATCAGACCAGTGATAACACATCCGCTTAAAAATCGTTTCAATTTCATTTTATTCCTTTATATGTAAGGGTTTATGATAATTACCAAACTTTTACATTATCGTAGTAAATCGTGGCGGGTGAATAGCCGTAAAGCGCGGGGCTGCCTTCTTCTATCGGCAGGGGATCCTCTACTTCGATACTCCACGCATCGGGTTCGGGATGACCTTTTTCCCAAACTTTGCCCCGGACGATGGCTTTGCCGCCTTCGACATCAACTCGCATTTTCATAGTGTACCACACGCCCATGTCCCAGTGGAAATCGATGCGTTTTGCCATGCGCAAATCCGACGACCACGACCGCACTTCGAGACGCTGGTGAATGCCCTGAAGATCGAGGATATAGCGATGCGCGATAAGACCCATATCGGGACGCCGTCGCTTGTTTTGCGTGCCCATAAGATCGGCCTGAATCGTATATCCACTGAGTTTGTACGGTGCCACATAGAGATTTGAACGGTCTAAGCCGCGTGCAGCCGGCGGTTTTGCCAGAACCTTGTTGCCATCTTTTTCTTCCACCGCAAAACCCCTGCCCCCCCACACCCAGTGCAATGGGTTTGTGCCAACTTCGACATTTTCAAAATCCTCTGTCCAGGGCAAAGTGGGCACCACGCGCACCCATGTTTGTCGGGTTAATTCACCTACCGTAGCCGTGATCCAGCCGCCCCCCGCTCGGGATGGTACAAACTGATTGTTCTTTATTTCTCCCTCCATGCCATTCAACGACCACTCGGCAGTGACATTGCCTATCAAGCGCCCCTTTTCGTCATAAGCCTCTGCCCGCAGGGGCAACACCTCGCCCTGTTGTATGGTTGCCTCAGCCGGAATGGATAGAATAGATGCGGGTTTTGCACCCGAAGGCGCGCTTTCGCGCTTTACATGAGGAGACTGCGTAACTTCAAATCGCGCGTTTTTATCGCCCAGGCAAAACAACCCGGCTTCGGTGGCAAAATAGATGCGGCGATACGCAACAGCGACTGACCCGTAGATCTCGGCATGCCCGCCCTCGGGCATTGCGATTTTCTTTTTGTCGAGCACTTCCGCACCCATATTGTTCGTTTTGAGAATCTGGAGGCCGCCATTGACTTCAGTAACATAAAGTTTACCATCAGCCCAGGTCGGCGATCCCCTGCCCACAGTACCGATATTTTGCTCCCAGTATTGCTTTCCCGTCCTGGCGTCCAAACAATGCACATTGGCCGAATTGTCGATAACATAGACGCGCCCCGCGTGAACCGCTGGCGAAGCATAGCCCACGGTCATACCGTCTTGCCGCCAGATTTCTTTGCCCGTGCGCGCATCCAAACAGGTGACGCGACCAAGAGCGGTATTATCGACATTTTCTTCACTATGTGTGACATAAACGCGATTATCAGCCACAACAGGCGAGGTGTTGATGCCACGCCTACTGAATGAAAAACCCCATACTTTTTCGCCAGTTGCGACTTTGAAGGCAAAAATGCCGCCATTGCCATTGCCAGCAACCAACACGCGCTGCCCGTCAATTGTCGTGACAACAGGCGTCGAGTAAACGGTTAAATCGACCTGTCCGCCGCCGCCTGGACGAGCCATCCACGCGGTTTCACCCGTATGCTTATTAAAAGCAACATACCGATGAGAAGGCGGTTTGCCAGCCCATCCGCGATTGCCCATGCTGACGATGACCAGGTCGCCATCGACTACGGGCGTGTGCAATCGCCCGCCATAACCGGAGAATCGGTTAAATTCTTCGGTTAGAGACCGCTGCCATTGGACATAGCCATCGGTATCAAAACAGATCAATAACCCATTGACGAGATGGGCGTAAATATTACCGGTTTCACCATCGGCTCCCAGGCTTGCCCACCCCAGCCGATTAAAAGAAATAGTCGAGTGCCAGACATTGAACTTTTTTTCCCAAACGAGATCGCCCGTTTCCGCATCAAAACACGCGATATGCTCCTGCTCGGTTATGTCTTTACCGGTTCGCCCGATAACATAAACCCGACCATTTACAATAATCGGTGTAGATCTGCCGATAAACTCGCGGTGCCAGATCAGATTTTCACCATCAAGAGACCAGGAGGAAACGAGTCCCGTCTCTGGCGACGCACCGTTTTGCATGGGACCACGCCAGTGCGTCCAATCAGACGCCTCGGAAACACTTCCCAGAAGGGCGATACAGAACAAAAAAGCAAAAAGAATACGTATTTTCATCGGCTTTCCTTATTTTAATGCCCAATTGGGCGGTGAAAAAAGGTCGGACTTTTCTCTAACATACATTATACCCCAGATTGTACATGGGGCAAAAACGCATCAATCTTTTATGACGTTAATCATTCTCTTTCTGTTCCCTATTTCTAATTTCTACCCTATAAATATAATTGATTTTGCAAGAGCGCGTCATAATTTGTAAATTAGATGTCGGTTGAGATAGATGAAGTCACCAAAAAGGAGTATTCAATGGGGCTAACGGATGCAGAACAAAAATTCTACGACCAAAATGGATATGTGTTAAAAAAAGGGTTAATCTCATCCGATGAAATTTCGCATGTCGAACGCGAAATCGCGGGCTTGCACGAGCGAATGACAGAAAACGCGTCCGACGGGATCGGGATCTCATGGGAAGAATTTGAGGATGAGCACCTGCCCAGACGCATTCGGCAGCTAATGCATAGCGAAGTAATCAGCGAGGGATTAAATCGCGCATTGCGCTGCGATGATATGTTAGATATTATTGAGGCACTGATTGGACCGAATATTTCACTGTATCACAGCAAGCTATTGATGAAAGCCGCACGCGATGGCACAGCGATACCCTGGCATCAGGATTACGCGTATTGGAAACGCGAAGACAATCGACCTTTGATGGTGAATTGCCAACTCGCTATTGACGAGACAGACGATGAAAATGGCTGTATTCAATTCATCCCCGGCAGTCACAAATGGGGCCTGCAAGAACACGAACGCGCACAAACGAGTTTTGGCGTATTCTTGCCGGGGCACTATCGCGAGCGAGAAGACGCGGTGCCCGTGGCAATGGAACCGGGCGATGGCGTGTTTTTTAGCGCGCTAACCATTCACGGATCGGGCCCAAACACATCGCATCGCGATCGCCGCATGAATACCTTTGCTTATAATGTGACGGGCAATAGTGAAGGGCAATGCCGCGAGGTTTTGCGCGGGCGCGCATTATAGGTGCGTATTTTTCTTTGAGGAACACCAGGAATGGCAACACAAATACCAAATATTGAGCGCGATGCAGAACAATCTCCTCGCGGGGGCATTACGCCGCGGGCCATCGGTTTGGGACTACTCCTGGTCGTACTACTGGATGTGATTGCGGTCTATGTGCGGTTTTATTATCACGGCTCGCGCATGGTGCTATCGCACATCCCAATGGCCATGCTCATCGTGTTTATTACCATGCTAATTGCGCTGGCAGTGGTGGGCAGACTTGCGCGATTCTCACTTCAATCCGGGGAATGGCACACCATTTTGTCGATGGGCCTCGTGGGTGCAACCATGCCGATCTGGGGCAGTACGGGCTTTTTGATCGGGTATATTTCCGCACCTTATTTTTACGCGACCGAAGACAACAACTGGGCCGAATTGCTACATCCACATCTGCCCGATTTTATGATTCCGACAAATGCTGGCAATGGAATCGCCTGGTTTTTTGAGGGCCGCCCCGAAGGTGCGGCCATCCCCTGGGATATATGGGTGCTACCACTGTTCTGGTGGTTTATGGTCTTTACGGCGGCGTTTGTCGTGCTGGTCTGTATAGGAATCATTTTTAGAAAACAGTGGGTGCAAAACGAACGCCTGGCATATCCCGCGATGGCTCCCCTGATCAACATGATGTCCGAACCGGGGGGCGACAAACGCGCATTGCCGGGCTTTATGTACAATCGCTTGTTCTGGATTGGCTTTATCCTGGCATTTGGCATGATCGCCTGGAATTGTATCCATTATTTTTTGCCAAATTTTCCGCGCTTTCCCATTCACGGGGGCAGATGGCATACGATCGACCCACAATTTCCGCGCATTCGAGCATCGGTGGGCTTGTTTTCCATCTTCTTCTCTTATTTTGCCAGCCTCGATGTGTTGCTCAGCTTATGGGTATTCGACCTCCTCTTCATTGTCGAAGGCGGCTGGCTCAACAAATTGGGATATAAATCCATGGTTCCCGTTGCCTATCGCGGCGTGTACCAATGGCAGACGCGCGGCGCGTTTGTCGTGCTGGTGATTTCGATGTTCTGGGTGGCGCGACTGCATTTACGAGACGTGATAATGAAGGCACTTGGCAAAGACGATAGCGTGGATGACCGCGATGAGCTATTGTCCTATCGCGCCGCTGTGGTCGGCGTGGTGGCTGGCCTCGCGTTTTTGTTTATCTGGATGATGCAGATGAACATGGATCCCATCATCAGTGCTCTGCTGCTAATGGCGTGTGTGTGTGGATATATTGGAATGGCGAAAATTTTATCGGATACTGGCATGCCCTACACGCAGATACCGGGGATTGCGTGGAATTATGTGGCACCCTTTTTCGGCAATGTCGGAATTCCCTCCACCACACATGTGGCGTTTCGCTTTGCCAATTTGATTACGGGGAATGCCAAGGGTTTGTTTTTGCCAGCGACCGCACAGGTCGGCAAGTTATCCGAGGGCATAACCGACAACCGCCGCAAATTGATGGCCGCACTTTACATGGCTTTCGCAGTGAGTTTTGTAACGAGTATTTTTCTCACTTTGAACCTGGGCTATAATGAAGGTGCGTTTAATTTTAATGTCGCCGAGATTCCCAGAAGTGCGCGCAATTATTTCAGGAATTCCGCCAACGCGGTCAAGAATGCCGACAATCCGCCCTTTTACGTGGATAACCCCGAAAATCTGGTCTTTTTCGGCATAGGCGGTCTGGCGATGATTGGCCTCATTTTTATGCGCCATCGATTTGTGTGGTGGCCCCTGCACCCGGTGGGCCTCGCGCTTTCCGGAACGCCATTGATTCGCGCCAGCAGTTTCACATTATTTATCGCCTGGCTGATTAAGCTGGTGATGATCAAAGTGGGCGGTCCCTCTGTCTATCACAAATCGCGGCCCTTTTTCATCGGCTTGCTCGTCGGCTATGTCCTGGGCGTAGCCCTGTCCCTGATGCTGGACGTAATCTGGTTCCCAGAAAGGGGCCACGCAGTGCATTTCCGCGCGGCCTGAAGCAACCACACATAATTTTCCAAGGAGTGTATATCCATGATCTCTCAAGAACAAATCCGTTCACAACTGAATAACTGTTTGTTGGAGGCCAAATTTGACCGCTGGACGAATCAATACCAAAAAGGGAAAGTGCGGGACATCTATCTGCTCGAAGACAAGCGCATTCTCATTACCACAGACCGCCAAAGTGCGTTTGACCATGTACTCGGTGCGATCCCCCTGAAGGGACAAGTATTGAACAAAACCGCAAAATACTGGTTTGATCAGACCGCAGATATCGTGCCCAATCAGGTACTTGACGTACCAGACCCCAATGTGACAGTTGCGCGGGAACTCGATATGCTACCCGTCGAAATCGTCGTGCGCCGATACCTGACCGGCAGCACAGACACCTCGGTATGGACAAATTACAATAACGGTGTACGGAAATTTTGCGGCGTTGACTTGCCCGATGGGATGATAAAAAACCAGAAATTTGACGAAGCAATTATTACGCCAACCACAAAAGCAGAAGATCACGACGAATCGATCTCGCCACAGGAAATTGTCGAACGCGGCCTGGTGGATGCAGACAGGTGGGCAGAAGTCGAGAAAGTGGCTCTAAAATTATTCGCGCGCGGAACAGAACTGGCTGCACAGCGCGGTTTGATTCTCGTAGATACAAAATACGAGATGGGTCTGGATCCAGAGGGCAATCTGACCGTTGCCGATGAGATTCACACGCCCGATTCATCGCGCTACTGGATTCTCAATACTTATGAAGACCTCCATGCGCGCGGCGAAGAACCCGAAAGCCTGGACAAAGAATTTTTGCGCCTCTGGCTCGTGGATAAGGGAATTTCCGACGACAATATTCCCGAACTGGATGACGAGATTCGCACACAAGTTTCCGCGCGATACATCGACTTGTTCGAGCGCGTAACAGGCGAACCATTTGAAACCGAAGTAGATGATACGCCCATACTCGAGCGCATCGAAAAAAATATCGAGCCTTATTTTTAAAAGAAGCGATCAACAATGGAAGATCTGATTAACAGTTTGCTCAAAAGTCTTGAAAGTGCCAGCGGTCGCAGCATTGGGATGGTAATGGCTGTGATCGGGGCACTAATCTGGTGGGGCGTTCATCTGATTCGCAAAATTGGTCGCAAGATGCACAATGATGTTAGTGTGCCCGAAAAACCCATTGATGTCCAACGACCGCGAAAGCGTTTGTCTTTACGCGAATATCACCGGTAAGTTTATGCATGAATGATCAAATTATACAACAGTGTGCTGTGATGAGCGATCGGGAACTTGTGCGTACACTGACGATTGACCGAGAAAATTTCCAATGGGCTTTTCTCGTTATCGCAGAAAGCGAACGAGAAAAACGCGCATTGTCCATAGAAAACTTTATCGACGATGTCCATCTGGCCCAGAATGATGAGGAAGGTGCATCGTGTACTATTGATCAGGCACTTGCAAAAGTACATTCCGATATTCCGCTCTGGTCAATTCTCACAATCACCAATTGCCTGGAGAACATATGGGTTATTCAGCGCGAATTCAGTCAATGGCTCGTTCACCACTATGTGGAAGACGGTTACTCAACATCATTTTTTTTTCATGACACAGAACAATTGGTATCAACGCTCAGGCGTTTTTTATCTCTCGAATTATGGACGGTTGATGTATCGCATGATCTCAATACCTGGAAACCCATTTTCCAATCGCGATCACCTGCATTTTTGAACAAAATTATTTCGGAATTGGGCGACATATCGCACACAGTCAAAACGCCCTTGTTTTCACGAGATCAAACAGACCAACTCGTCTTGCTGGTGCATCCAGAATTTGAGAAGCAGGCGCAAGAGATCGTGGCTAAAAATCAGGCCAAAATTGAGCAACTCTACGATCGGGCTGATCATTTGGCGAAGACAAAAAATTCTGAACAGGAACTGAGGATTTACGATATCCTGTCTGAACTGGTGCCCGATAATCTCGCTGTGCATTATAATCGAGGCAATGTTTTAATTGAACTGGATCGATCAGATGAAGCGGCTGAATCCCTGATCGAAGCCATTGTTCTCGGTCTTCCCGAAATCGGGGATAAAATTGACCTCAAACCGCGCCGAGGCAGTGGCGTTGCAGGCAGTGTGAATCCGTTGTTAAATCTCATGGCATTGTCTCAGGAAAATAATGAACCGCTGCATTATCCCGACTATATTGATGATGTTGAAATACTGCTGCTGCACATTCGAGAACAGCGTTCGGAAAATACCCGTATTCTACACGGATTGGCCATCATTGCCGAACAAAAAAACGATATCGCGGTAGCTTGTCAGCACTACCGCGATATACTCGCCATTGATCCTCAAAACAAAGCCGCCCAAACCCATCTTGCCTATTTGGAACAAATACAGTAAGCAGAGGCTACGCCAACAATGTTCGCTCTACTGCTTTGTGCCAGCCAGCCAGCAATGCTTCGCGGCGATCTCGCGACATCGCAGGCTCAAAAGTGCGTAGCGGTGGATTAATATCGGCAAGCGCGTCAGCATCATCCCACACACCCGTCGCCAATCCCGCCAGCATCCCCGCCCCCAATGCAGTCGTCTCCACATACTTTGGACGAATCACCGGCACATCCAGAATATCCGCCTGAAACTGCATCAAAAAATCATTCACCACAGCCCCCCCATCCACGCGCAAACTCGTCACAGATTGCCCTGCATCAGCTGCCATCGCCTGGACGAGATCGGCGGACTGATAGGCAATGGACTCCAGTGCCGCACGCACGAGATGGGCGCGCCCGGTGCCGCGCGTAAGTCCCACAATCACTCCCCGCGCATCCGCATCCCAGTGCGGCGCGCCCAGGCCGGTAAATGCAGGGACAAGATACACGCCCCCCGTATCGTCAATCGCCTGGGACAGAGCCTCAGTCTCAGCGGCGGTTTCAATAATCCCCAAACCATCGCGCAGCCACTGAACCGTTGCCCCCGCGCTAAACACCGCGCCCTCAAGCGCGTGGGATACGCGCCCAGAAGGCCCGCACGCAAGCGTCGTCAACAAACCATGCGCGGATGGCATCGCTCGATCACCCATTTGAAAAAGTGTAAAACACCCCGTGCCATACGTATTTTTAATATCACCTGCGCGAACACAGCGTTGCCCAAAAAGCGCGGCTTGCTGATCGCCCGCAATCCCCCCAATGGGAATGCCCGCAGGCAAAATACCCAAATCTGCAGTAGTCCCAAATTCCCCAACCGATGATCGCGCCTCGGGGAGTATGCCCACGGGAATGTCAAAAACTTCCAATAATCCGCTATCCCATGCCCTCCCGTGAATATTGTAAATCATCGTGCGCGATGCATTGGTATAATCAGTCGCGTGAACAGCCCCTCCCGTGAGTTTGTACAATAAAAAACTATCCACGGTGCCAAAACACACCTCGCCCCGCTCCGCACGCGCACGCAGACCATAGACTCGGTCGAGTAACCACACAATCTTACTCGCAGAAAAATAAGCGTCAATAACCAACCCCGTCTTTTCACGCACCATGTCTTCAAGGCCATCTGCGCGATATTGGGCACACAAATCCGCCGTGCGCCGGCACTGCCAGACAATCGCATCGTGTACGGGTTCACCCGTTCTCCAATCCCATAAAACAGTTGTCTCGCGCTGATTGGCAATGCCAATACCTTTTATTTCTGAGGCATCTATCCCCGCCTCTGTGATTGCTATACCAATAACTTTCAGCGTCGTATTCCATATCTCCGTTACGTCGTGCGATACCCAGCCGGGACGCGGAAAAATCTGCCGAAACTCCGAATATCCCCGTCCCACAATTTCCCCTTGAGAACCCAACACCAACGCGGTTGTCCCCGTTGTGCCCTGATCAATGCTCAAAATCATGTATGATCTCCTGTATCAGCAGTCAGCAGTGGTTTCTCCGGTGCCGTATGCCAGTGTTTTAATGCAATCTCGCCATGTTCAAGCACAGCATAAGCGTCGTATCTCATCCAATCGCCCAATACAACAAGTGTCCCGCCATCCAGGGCTTCAACACTCAGCGCGTGATAGTGTCCACAAATCAAAAAATCAAATCCCTCACCAATTTTCTCGCTCGCGCTTTTGAGAAAATATGAAGGCAAATATGTTTTCTTTGTCTTCTGCGTCCCTTTTTTGATACCAGCATCCGAAGACCGCGACACAAAACGCGCCAGATAAGCACCGATATCTGGATGTAACCACCGAAACAGGGCGATACAAAGAGGATGACTCAAAATGCGGCGGCGCAGTTCAAATTTCCAATTTTGCTGAAAAATATCGCCGTGTGTTACATACAGGCGGCGATTCTGATGCGCGACATCGCAAAAAGGTCCGGGAAGCTCTACACCCACCTGCTCTGATAAATAGCTCCCCAGCCAGCTATCGTGGTTACCCGGCAGATAAATGACGCGCGTTCCACTTTGAACGAGGTGATACAGTTCAAAGATCACACGCGCGCCATGTGCGGGGACGACGGACCGATATTCAAACCAAAAATCGAAGAGATCACCCACAATATACAAACACTCGGCATCTTTGCGTATGGCGCGTAAAAAATCGATCAGCGCGTCTTCCCGAACGCGCGGTAGGCGGATAAATTTGCCTCCACCTATATGCGCGTCAGAAATAAAATAAACTTTGTCTTTTTTCATCGGCAGAGTAGAAAAATGGCTATCACGCCGTTGAGGCGGCATCCACACCGAGATCATCGCGCTCTAAACCGAGATCGTCCCAAAATCGAGAAGGCGCCATATTACGGCCCGGACGATGACGCACGCAGGAAAGCGTGAGGTGGTCCATTGCGCGGGTGATCCCTACGTATAACAACCTGCGCTGTTCAGCCAGATCTGCGTTGTTCAAGGCGCGTGCATTGGGCAAAATGCGGTCTTCGAGCCCGCAAATATAGACCTCTCGAAACTCAAGCCCCTTTGCTGCGTGCAACGTGAGCAAATGCACAGCATCGCGGTCTGGGGTATCCAATTCGACTTTATAGAGATCGGCAAAATCGAGCAAATTGCGAATGCCCTCCTGAAGAGATGGCGCGGCGGCACCGTGGCGTTCGCACAGGTCTCGAAAGCGTTGAATCTGATCGGGGGCGTGCAATGCGAGCACATCGGGACGGGGATCTTCGCCGAGCAACATCCGCGTCTGCCCCCGCAGTCGGTCGGCATCCAATCGGGGGTAGTGCTGGACGAGATTGCGAATGCACAAATTGGCTGGTCCCAAAAGACGCTGCGCACCCAGGTTGAAATGCACGTGTTCTTCGCGGGAAAATTCCGTGTTTTTCGCACCATCACGCGCGCGAAAAAGCAAACCCAGAGCAACTTGATCCAAAAGGCGCTCATGCGTCATGCACCGATAGCGAGAAGCGCGTTCTTTTTTCATAGCTTCAAACACGCGACACAAAGCCAATGCTCGCGCAAGTACCGGCGGATCGTTTGGGTCTGACGCAATATCATACCGCTCGCAAAGAGGACGCAAATCGCGTGTAGCGGTCGCGCCATAGCTTCGAGCCATAGGCAATATATCAACCGTCGGATTGGGCATACGGGACCTGCCATTGCGACGGGCTTCGCGGTGCAAAACCTGAAAATCGAATGCATAACCATTATGAGCGACCAGAATATCAATACCGACAAACGCCTGAAAAGAGAGATAAATTTCCTGAAATGTCGGAGCCGTACCTTTATTTTTCCGCAAACGCACAGGAGAATAAAACGTATCGACAACACGCCCATCTCGCACGCGCACAGCACCCAGACCCGTAATTTGTGCATGATCGGGATCATCACTCGCGGTTTCCAGTGCAAACGCAGTGTATTCCGGCATATACGCCGGCAAATCGACGCAACGGATCGCCTGACACAATTTGAGAGCCGCGAGCATGGCACCGCACGCCAGACCGCCCAGATGTAAAAAGTGTTCGGGCGTTTTCGGCGGATCTTCGTCAAATGATAAAATCAGAGTACCGGATGAAATATCCAATCGGCTGCCGGGCATTGCCTCTCGTATGATGAGACCCGGCCGCGCCAGCGCATCCCTGATCAAAGTTGTAAGCATGTGCCGCAGCACCTCATCTCGACACGCCACATACAAGGTACCTCCCCTGCGCCAGAGCGGCAACAGGCGATTCAAAGCAGTATTGAGATCCGAAAATTCGATTGGATCTACAATATCCTCAAGATGGTTTTTGAGAGATGGCAACTCCGATGTATTCAATTGGTCCAGAATATCATCCATCAGATGGGGCAAAGATGCCACCGCCCCTCTTTGCACGGCATTGTGTACCACGCCTGCCAGCCCCAGTGCGCGTTCCACATCCACGCCCTCTTCTTCCGAAACGGTTCGCGGATATAGAAAAGCCGCCTGTTTGAAACTGCCAATATTTTTTTGTTGCTGAAATCCCCGCACCGCCGGGTATAATTTTGGATCCACAGCTTCGAGTTCTCGCCGCAAAAACAACTCGAGGCTCGCATCATTTGCGCCATCGAGAGCATATCGCAACACAGACAAAGCGCGGCGGATCACGGGCTGGTCGAACAACCCCCTGCGGTGAGCCATCAGGCAAGGTACGTTGGCGTGCATAAAAATGCGTTCGAGTTCGCTGCCTATTGCGTGTTGGGGATAAAGCACCGCAATATCCCGATGAACCAGATCCGGTGTTTCCCGGATGCGATCCCATATATCGCCCGCAATAAACTGGCCTTCTTCCTCAAATGTGTCAAAAGCCATCCCCCGCACGCGGCGTCCCGATTTCTGGGTATGGATGCTGCGTTCAAACAACACGTCATTCTTGGCGATAAACACGCGCGCCAGGTGCAAAATTTCTGCGGATGATCGGTAATTTTCCTCCAGAAAAATAGGTTGGTGCCCTTTGAGAAAATCATCTTGAAATTGTTCAATATGTTCTGGCCTTGCATGACGCCACCCATAAATAGATTGCTCGTCATCTGCAACTACAAAAACGCTGCGGTGGGCCGCGCTCAAAAGATGAACGAGGGCGTATTGCACGGGATCGGTATCTTGAAACTCATCGACGAGGATGTGTTGAAATTGCGCGCGGTAATCCGCCAGAATCTGGTGATGCGAATGAAGCAAGTCATGCGCGAGAAAGATGAGGTCGTCAAAATCAATCAATCGATTTTTCTTTAGCTCGACTTCGTACTTATCGAGCAATGCCGCATCCCCCTTTTTCATCGGAACATGCGGTTTGTATCGCCGTTGCCATTTCAGACGATTCACATTTTGCATCACATTATTCAAATTGCTTTCATTGGGATTCAGACGTGGAAAAGCGCGATAGATCAGCGTGCGCTGAAGGTCTTCATCAGCGATGCCAAAATGAGGTGGCAGTCCGACCGTTTCTCGATGCTGGCGCAGCACTGAGATACAAAACCTGTGAAATGTACCTGCGGTAACAGCCTCCGCAGCATCTTTGCTCAATGTGCGCGACAAGCGGATTTGCAGTTCTGCCGCGGCTTTATTTGTAAATGTGAGCGCGAGTATATTTTCCGGATGGACGCCACGCTGCGAGACCAAATACGCAATGCGTTCGGTCAGCACCCGCGTCTTCCCCGTGCCCGGTCCGGCCAGCACGAGAACGGGACCTATCGGCGCGGTGACGGCTTCACGCTGGCGTGCGTTTAATGTGATGGGATCAAGTTCTGGCATGGCGATAGTTATCCACGGGCGGTGTACAACTGGTCGCAGTCCAGACCAGTTCACGGCACAAAGGGACACGAAGGATAAGCAGTATAATGATAAACCTATAAAAATAAACCCGATAGTCATAGGAAAAAACAATAGGCCATTGCGCTATATCAGCACAATGGCCTATTGTGAAATATGATTGAAATTTCTTATAAATTTTCTTCCTCAAGCAAGTTTAATTGTTCTGCGACATCGGGAACTTCCTCAACAGAGATTTTATTTTGTACAATGGACTTTAGATATTTGTCGTGAGAGATTATTCTCTCAGCCCCATTGACAATTGCAATACTCGCGATTTGGGCATCTATTTTTATATGCTCTCTTCTTGCTCCACCATCTCTCAATTTTTGAATGACTTCTCGATTATTCAGCAGACTTGCAGCTTCTACCGAGGCGGGCAGATCAAATGAGGCTATAAAAAAACGACTTTGAAGTAGCTCTTGTTGTTTCTCTATCTCTTCATCTGAAAGGGTTAATAAAGATTCAAGCACAACAGGTGATGGAATCATAATTTGTTCGCCCTTTTCAGAAATATCTTTTAGAAAAGCTCGTGTGCGATTGATCATCACTTCTTGGCCTTCAGATGCAAATGCTTGAATCCCCCAAAGCACAGGCTGTGTATCGAGACAGATCACTATTCTCTTTCTCCAGATCTCATTTCTTCCACAAATCGCTCAACGTCTATGCCTTTCCATTTTTCTCCTACCGTCTCACCGAGTTCTTTGAATGCTTGCAATGGTGTTCCACTTTGGATATTCACTACAGACGTCGCTCTAAAATTGACAATAAAAAAGGTATCTCTTTCCCACGTAGCCTCTCCCGTCATTGCAACATTGTCATACAAATTTCTCGCAAGTCTTCTCGCCATTTCTTCGGTAACTTCTACATGCAAAAGTCTCGAGCGATTTGGCAATCTGACATCGACTTTGGGTTCAGCACCTCCCACCCTGATACACCTTCCAAAAATTGTAGAAGTACCTTTAACATAAGGAGATACAGGGTTAGGGATGGGACATTCATTTGAAATGGTTGCAACCTCAATATCCTGGGCATTGTCCGCTACAAAATGGATTTCCCAATTCTTCTTTTTAGCCTGTGCATAAATTCCGTATAGTGATCGATGTGCTCTATCGGGAATATTGGAGAACTCCTGAGTAGCTACAGTCCGAGTAATTTGGGCAATTACGGGTAAAAACGATGGTGCAATAGCAAGTCCAAGTCTATTGCTACCTTCCTGGATATCGACCAGACTTACGACATCTTCCTGGATATCTACATCCTGGGCCTTAGCCGTTTCCAAAATTGTCGTTTCCAAATTTGTTAAGAAATCGATCAACTCTTTTAGAGGAGTTGTCCGGGGATAAACACCAGACCCTCGCATCTCAATATGGAACAGAGGTTTATCCATTGTAAGATTCTCCAAAAAATAATGTCACGCCTTTATAATACTATACAAATGTTTACATCGTCTGTCAACGGTTTGCCGGGAATTTCCATTCACAACGCTTATCGATCATAGATATCGGGAGACCAATCAACGACATCGAGTTCCTGCTTGACGAGTACGGCCTTGTACGGCGGTACGTTTTTCA
The DNA here is from genome assembly GCA_021295695.1 of Candidatus Latescibacterota bacterium. Lineage (GTDB taxonomy): Bacteria > Latescibacterota > UBA2968 > UBA2968 > UBA2968 > VXRD01. The sequence continues at coordinate 13,124 of JAGWBW010000011.1, read as the reverse complement.
TCAGCACCACGCCCGCGCCCACCATCGCACATGGCCCCACAATGCGACCGGGCATAATCATCGCACCGATACCCGTACGCGAATAATCCCCAAACAACACACCGGTAAAACCGGGTGCTTTTCGGCGAATGCCCTGAACTTCGACCTCAATCTCCGCATCGTCAAAGCGCAGCGTGCCCACCTGTGTGCCCGCGCCTATCTCTGCGCGCTCGCCAAAAATGCCCGAAAGCTGAATCTGATGGGTCACGCGACCTTCTTCGAGCATAATACCGCTAAACTCGCCCAAATAGGTAATGTGGCAGTTGGTATCTACCGTACCCGATACCTTGGCAAAAGGACCAATTTTGCAGCGGTCGCCGATCACAGTACGAGATGCGATGTGAGAGCCTTCTAATACCTGCGTATCTTTCCCGATCCAGACAGGTCCCTCAATATAGGCATCCCGAGCAATCGTGGTATTTTCATCGACGAAGATGGGACCGCGAATCCGAGCGTCGGGATCGACCGTAGCCGTTGGCGCAACAACGGACTCTGTAAGTGCATCAGCCATTTCAGCAAGTGCCATAAGCGCGACATTTTTTGGATGCCAGGGCAGGTCCATATCGAACCAGGGCCCGGGCAAATCAACCGCAATAAGCGCGCGTCCCTCGCCGTAGAGCAATGGGATAACATCGCAAATTTCCTGGCCCTCAGGCGGAAAAATGCCGTATTGGGTCCTCGGTACAAAATCGGAGGTATTGCCCAGATCGGACAAAATTTCATTTTTGAAAACATAGAGACCAGACAGTGCCTGTCCCGATCCGCCTCGGGGCTTATAGGTATAGGAAGATAAGCTCTGGTCCTTTTCAATGTGTGCGCGTATATGAGATGAGAGATCGTCAACCTGGACTATGCCAGCAACACCAGAACAGTTTCTATCTCTAAACGTGTCTAACAGGTGTGGCATTGCATCGCCACCAAAAAAAACATCTCCGAAAATGACCAGAACATCATCAGTGCCAATAAAATCGGACGCCAGCCCCACCGCATGCGCCGTGCCTTTTGGCTGCGGTTGCTCAATATAAGTAATTTGACAGCCAAAGCGTTGCCCATTGCCAAAATAATTGCGCGCGCGTCCACCCCGATGCCCCACCACAATGCCGATATCCGTAATATTCGCATCGACCAGACGCGAAACCGTCCACTCCAAAAGCGGGCGATTGCATATTGGAAACATCGGCTTGGGGCGAAAGACATTAAATGGAAAAAACCGTTCGCCCTTTCCCGCTGCGAGAATAAGTGCTTTCATAAAAACTCCGGGATGAAGTGTGAAGTATGAAGTATGAAGTATGAAGTGTGAAGTGCCCCACTCCCTGGCCCCAAGCAATCAGCAATCAGCAGTCAGCCCGTCCAGCCTCAGTCCCCACCCCGCCTATCACTTTATTTTTATCTGCGTTCATCTGCGGCATCTGCGGATGTTTTTGTATCTTGACATTGCGTGCATTATGGACTACAATTTTTTTTATAATCTCATCGCAAGGCTTTCACAATGTCATTTTTAAAAAATAAATTTAATCTTCTATTGAGCCGTATCGCGTTATTCGCCTTCCCCGTTATAGCCGTATTTGTAATCGTGGGCTATTTGGGAATAGGGGAACACCGCGATCCCATTTTTCGGGTTGCGGAACTAATTGCACAGCAAAATTTCTCCGAAGCATTATCCACACTCGACAATATGGATGCCGACGAACGCGATACCTGGGATTCTCAAATCGCCGCGTTACAACGCGCGATTTGTCTGATGAGCCTGGGCAAATACTCAGACGCATTAACAATTCTTCAGTCTTCAGGCACCACGCACAAAGAAATTGCCGATTATGTGACCTTTTGGACAGGACAATGCGCCGAAGCTTTGGGGCAAGCCAGAGACGCTGAAAATCATTATGCAAAAATTCTGCACATGAAACCAGAGAGTTTGCTCGGCGATCAGGCTACACTCAATGCCGCGCGGGTCACGCTTGCACAGGGCAATGCAGAAGATGCTATCGCATATTATCAAACACTTGTTGGCAAGCGTCCGCACGAAGGCGATGCACTGGCCGGGCTGGTCGTGGCATGGACTGCTCTGGGCGATTCTGTTGCGGCGCGCGAGATGTGGTTGCAATTGGTCAAAAATTATCCCAAACATCCGGGTATTCTCGAAATGCTCCCCGCGCCGAGTGATATGCGCGGTGTTGAAGAACTGTTTTATGCGGGTGTAGCCTGCATGCATGCCGGAAAATATCAACAGGCTACCGATTTATTGCACCGCGTGATTGATGAATCTCAAGATGTTACATGGCGGGGGAAAGCGCAATACGAACTGGGCCATGTATATTATCGCAGTCGAAAATACCTCAAAGCTGAAAGCGCGTTTGACCGCGCCTTCAAAGTGTATCATGTGCCCGAAGCACTTTTTTACCTGGGCCGATGCGCCATCAAGCTCGGGCACGATTTAACGGGAACAACGCGGTTTCGAGAATTTGTGCGTCGCTATCCCAACGCCAAAACCGCATCCGAAGCACTCTGGCAGGCCGCCATGGCCTACGAGCGACGGGGGCGTCATAGCGATGCGCGCAAACTATTTATAGCACTGGCAAAAACCTATCCCAAAAGCACTTATGCCGATCAGGCGGCGTGGCGGGCGGGATTCGCGCTTTATCAAACGCGGCAATACACGGCTGCTTCCAAAGCCTTTTTGCGCCTATCGCACCAGACCTCTGAGAGCTATATGCGCGATCAGGGATATTACTGGGCGGGCAAATGTTACCAAAAATTGGGACAAAAAGCAGAAGCACAATTCTGGATTGAACGCGCCTCAGAAGGATTTCCCACCTCTTATTATTCAACGCGCGCGCATGCTGTCCTGGGCAAAACAGAAAATGCTTATATCGAAGTACCCCAACCGGGCGAACACCTATCAGTTGGTCAATCCTATACGCCTTCGACACATATCCCAAAAGGGGATGTACTGGCGTCTATCGGGTTATATCGAGATGCCGAGCGGGAATACGACCGCGCGCGGCAAATTCTCGGGCGCAATTTATTCGCGCTGGATGATTTGAAGCCGCGTTATGAGCGCGTTCGCGCCATGCACAAAGCACTTCAAGTGTCCGCACAGATTGTAATGTTAGAACGCACTAAGGGAATATCCATGACGAGAGCCTCATTCCGCCGATTGTACCCGACGTATTATTGGGGCGAGATCAACCAGGTAGCGCAAAAAATGAATCTGGATCCCAATCTCATGATCGCCATCATGCGACAGGAAAGCGCGTTTAATACAACTGCTGTATCTCGCGCGGGCGCACGCGGGCTAATGCAAGTAATGCCACAAACGGGACAGGACATGGCCCGACTTGTCAAGCTCAAAAATTTTTCAACAGCAGACCTGCACGATCCCCACACATCGATTTTATTGGGCGGAAAACATCTCTCCGACCACATGAGGGCATTTCGAAAAGATAAGCACAGGCAACTCAGTTTGGCATTGTCGGCTTATAATGCGGGTCTGGATGCTGCAAAGCGATGGGCGAGACGCCTCACAAAACAAGACGTCGATGAATTTATAGAGCGCATTCCCTATAAAGAAACCCGCAATTATGTAAAACTCGTGTATCGCAATTATCGCGTTTATTCTTACCTCAACGATGCACAGTCAGAAGTGAAAATATCATTGGGACATAAAAATGAATGAGCGACCGCTGTGGTTGATGTTGGAAGATGCATTTATCATCCTGTGCATCGGGGCACTCTGGCCGGGCATCCTGGGCTGGCAGGGCTGGATATGGGATATGGTGCAATATATCGCACTTATTGGACTCGTTTGGATTTTAATCCGGCGAATAGGTCGCTATCGAATGAGGCGGGAAGAGGGTGACGACGATTAACAGACCTTCTCTCCCAAATTTACACAGGAATCCCGAACATGGACGAACACGAAAAATTCTTCTTTGACCTCAACGGCTACCTCGTCGTCGAAAACGCTTTGACACCCGAAGAAATTGCCGCGTGCAACAAAGCCATTGACAACAATCCTGACAAGATGCACATTCGTCCACCAGAGCAATCTCTCTCCGGCGAATCCAAAACACTCAAGGGCAAACACGGGCGCACCGATTTGGGCGGCATGCTCACCTGGCCCAAACCCTGGTGTCAGCCCTTTCGCGATTTGCTCGCCCATCCAAACATCGTGCCCTACCTCGCGGAATTACTGCGCGAAGACTGTCGCCTCGACCACCTCTATGGCATCGTCATGGAAAAAGGAGCCGAGGGCCATGTCATACACGGCGGGGGCACGGCTGACGACCTGACGCACTTCTATCAATTTCACAACGGGCGCATGCGTTGTGGCCTCACCGTAGTCTCGTGGGTACTCACCGATTGCAACCCCGGCGAGGGCGGATTTGCCTGCATTCCCGGCAGCCACAAATCCAACTACAAAACACCCCGCGATGTCGCGCGTGTAGATCGGGATATGGGTGTCGTAAAGCAGGTCCCGGCAAAAGCGGGATCGGCCATCATCTTCACAGAAGCACTGGCACATGGCACGCTCCCCTGGACAGCCGACCATCAACGCAGATCCATCCTCTACAAATACTCGCCCGGCACGCTGACCTATTCAGCGCAATATTTACCGCCAGATGTGGAAAAAGCACTCGACGAATTTACACCCGCGCAACGCGCCCTTCTCGAACCGCCCTACCGAACAAACCGCCCGCGCATCACCCCATAATCCCATGAAAATTCTCATTCTCGGTGGCAATGGTTTTCTCGGTCCTTATGTCGTCAGCGCGCTCGAAGACCACCATCAACTTCGCGTCACCGACCTCATGCCCATCGATACATCGCACGACACGCGACAGATCGATGTATCTGATTTCGCCCAGGTCATGTCCGCTGCCGAGGGCATGGACGTCATCATCAACTGCTCTGTTCAGCGCACCCATCGCAAAATTGCTTTTGGCGTGAACACAATGGGAACGCACAACGCACTCCGCGCCGCAGTTGCCTGTGACATGAAACGCTTTATAAACACAGGACCGCGTTTCTCACTCGTCGGCCCTTCCTATCTCGATTACGACCATACCATTTCTGAAAATATCCCCCCACAACCCGGCACGGAACTCTATGCGATAAGCAAAGGACTCGGCCTCGAAATTTGCCGCCTCTTCAGCGAACACCATCCGCTACACGTCCTCTCGCTCATCTTCTCGCGCTTTCGAGATCCCACCGCCGACCCCCACAACACCGATGACAGCACCCTCAGCATATCAGCCAGAGATGCCGCACGAGCCGTTAAGTCCACCATAGACGTAGATCTTCAAACGCTACCATCGCGCTTTGAAGTCTTCTTTGTCACCACAGACCTGCCGCACAATCGCTTCCCAAACACGCGCGCGCGCACATTACTCGGTTTTGACCCTGAAGACAAACTCGAAGCCTACTGGACAAAACCCACTTGAATCATCCCCCGGGCAAATCCCTACCCTTTATACAACCGGGTCCTCCGCCTGCCAGATATCCAGAACTCGCCCCATTGGGATCATCCGTAACCCAAAACGAAAATAATCGCCCCGACCGCAAATAAAACCTGAACACCACAGGACGCCCAGAAATCGAAGATAAATTTTTTCCAGAAGTCCATAAGACCTCGCAGCAGGTGCGATCCACACAAAGCGGTACACACTGATCCGCGGTTAAACCTTCGACCAGTTGCCCGTTTTCTTCCAGTACTTCCACCCGCAATTCACCCCTCGGCGTCTCTACATTTACAAATAACCGATGCCCCTTAAAAACCACAGAGCGCGTAGTCAGCACACCGCCATCGGCACCTGCATCCATAGATGCAAAACCATCTCGCCGAATAGTTGCCAACCCCGTACTCGCGCCCGCATACATCACGCGCCGACTTCGCCCAGACGCCCCCACATCTGTTTTGCCAAGCTTTGGCGACTGGCCGGAGAAACCCGTGAAATAAATCCACACTTCATCTCCCACCACCATACAAACACCGCCCACCGCGTGCAAATACGCCCGGTTCCAATCGCCAATACGGCGCGACGACGCGAGAAAAGGTGTGCGATTTGGACGACTAAAATGAAACCCATCGCGGCTATATCCCAGTTCCAGATCCATTGTTTTGGGCACGCCCTTTTCCGCACAAATATCATTTTCAGGCCCGCGAAAAATTGCGAACAGCCCCAGCATCAAACTCTCATAAGGCGTTGCATTCACATCGTAAAGCGCGACCCGGTGATCCGGCAGTGCGGGATCGGGCAGAGCGAGATTGTCAATGCGCTGCCAAAAAACCTCATCGCGCTCTTGATCCCACGTGGCCCCTTGCAAAAAATCATCGCACTCCCGATAAAATCGCGCGCGCAAATTGGCACTCTTCCGCCGAATGCTCATACACCATTTTTTGCGAAACGGATTGTAAAAAAATGACGTATTATCGCCCACGGGTGTTGTCACAGCAGGATCAGACCAGTGAATCCCATCGGGCGAAGTGTGCAACCAGCCTTCTGAGGCAGTCGCGTTTTCCCCTGTATCATACCGATAATATTGAAACATCTTAAAGCGTTCTTCAGATCTTTCCGCATCGTGATCCAGCCACACCAGACACCCATCTCTATCGTATCCATTCCGATTGGGCCATACGAGATTTGTACCGCGCACAACATCGAAATCTGGACGCTCCCAGTGGATACCATCACGGCTTATTGCCAGCGCCGTGCTGTGAAACCAGCCCGGCATGTACCATAGCTTAAACAACCCATCTTCGGAATCGTACCACGCGCCGTCATTAAACGGTGCAGCCATTGGACAATAGCCATTGTCCATCTCGTCATCCGTCTCAGGACTCAAAACGGGACTGGCTTCATGGATTTTTGCCTCGCCAAAAACCCTTGTTAAAGAAGTAGATGCAATCAAAAAATCATCTACAAACAACTGCCTGCCCAGATCGATGCAAATCACCCCTGGCGGATCGTCCAAATAGGGAACGGGAAGAGGTGCTGTTCCCTCTTCATCCACATCGCGAGGCGGCCAGACCTCTGGCAACACAATCCCATTGTACAGCATTTCACCTGATGCATTCATAATCCATCCCATGCCAGCGAATCTACGGAATGGTGTACAACTGGCCGCCTCTCAGGCCAGTTCATCTACGAACCCCGTCCATCCTCCCAAAATCAGTGTGTATTACCATTCGTCTATTCGTCTATTCGTCATTTAAGCGTCACAACCCCTTTGATATAGCTCTCATCGCCCGATACAATTTGCGCCATCAAAGAAGGGTAATCTTCGAGTGTTGACGTATGCGTCACCAATGGTTTGAGATCTATAATACCTTTGTGAATGAGGCGAATCGCAGGGTCAAAAGTATCTCGCAATTTTGAAGACGGCGCGGAATTGACAACGGTAAATCCCCCCAAATGCCACTTTGTGGGGTCAAAAGAGGCGGTCTGGCCTTTGAGCCACCCAAAGAGATTGATGCGCCCACCGCGTTTCACAATATCGGTAGATAGATCCAGACCAGCCTGGCTACCAGAAGTATCGACAACCACATCAATCTCTCTGCCCTTGAGCTCGCGCGATAGATCAGAGAGATCAACCTGAGCCGTGTTATACACCTCGCCAACGCCGAGTTGTTGCGCGAGATCCAGACGACTTTGCACAATATCCAGCACGATCAAATCGTCGAGGGGATAACGCAGAAGCCCTTGCAAAATCAACAAGCCCATAAATCCACAGCCGACGACCACAATGCGATTACCCGGCTGAATCTGGCAATGGTCAATACCAGTGACGGCGCAGGACACGGGTTCAACAATCCAGTATTCATCGGGCAAATCGGATTCTGGAATTTTGAAAACGCGCTGTGCGGATAAGTTGCGGACATTGGCAAAACCGCCACCAGCGACCCGGTCGCCCTCTTTGAAATCCGTAACACCAGCACCTATTTTGGCGACATAACCAACGCCTTCGTGCCCCGGTGGTGCCATCGGGTGCATCTGATTGCCGAGTTTGGCTGTAACCACATCCCACGAACATATCCCACACGCGCCACCCTCAACTTGCACTTCGTTCTCGCCGGGGTCCGGCACCACCTGTTCAAACAGTTCAATACTGCCATCGTCTAAGTAGCGAAGGGTTTTATTTGACATTGTCTTCTCCAGTTATTTACACACCCTGTTGATCAAACCAGGCGCGGTAAGCCCGCACGCCGGACTCGAGATCGTATTTGGGTTCGTAACCGAGTTGGTCTCTGGCAAGGGTAATATCGAGTGGCGCGCCGCGCTCGAGGTTGACGCCTGGACCAACCTCATATCGGGGATTGCCCGGTGAATGCCGTCTCACGACTTCGATAATTTCGTCAATGGGATTGTAAGTGCCCGTGGCAATATTAAAAGATCGACTGGCGACATTTGTCGCCCTGAGCATGAGCAAAACACCCCGCACGGCATCTTCGATATAAGTCCAATCGGCCTTTTGTGCGCGGCCTTTTGGCAGGTTCACATCCTGCCCGCTCAGCCCGGCAAAAATGCGCGTATTAAAGCCCGCATCCGGGCCGGGTGCATTGGGAGGACCATATAAAAAAAAGATGCGGGCGCACAGGACATCGACGCCATAAGTCGCATAATACTGGTGGCAGAGATGTTCCGACATGGCCTTGGTCGCGCCATAGGGATCGCTGGGAATCATGGGGGTGTCTTCCGTCAGTGGTCCTTCTTGCTTGCCATAAACCGCACCGCTGGATACATAGACGACCTTCAGACCGCCAACCTGTCGCGCAACTTCGAGGATATTGTGCGTCCCTCCCACATTCACCTGTGTTGCAAAATGGGGATTGTCGCGCACGTCCCCTCCCAATAGCGCGGCAGTGTGAACAATACCCGTGAGATCGGGGTTGTTGCGCACAATCTCGTTAATATGGGCAAGGCCCAGGATATTGCCTTCAACAAACGTGATGCGATCCGACACATGGGACAAAAAATCGTCGCGCCGTTCAAACATGTCAAAAGCGATGACGTCTTCGCCCTCTTCGGCGAGGAATTTGGCGACCCAGGAACCGACAAAGCCAGAGCCTCCAGTGACGAGAATAGACATATTAGTCTCCAGATGGGTTAAAAATGACAGTTTTCGGCTCTATGATAATTGCCCCCATGGGGTATGTCAACGGCTTTGTGCGAAAGGCTTGACTTTGGCAATGGATTTCGTAACCTCATACACGACATGTGTTCTAATATCAATTTTTTGGAGGATAAAATGGCAACAGTAAAACTGGCCGTTCACGCAGGCCCTCACAATCGGATCAACTGTCCGGTTTCGGCGGTAGTAGAAACACCGGATAGCGCGACAACGGCAACTTTGAGCACGGAAAATGCAGAAGTCCCCTGTCAGATAACGCCCGTGAGCGACGGTTTGCAGATCAATTTCATTGTCGATAATCTCGAAGCGGGAAAGACCGCAGAGTACGAACTCGCAACAGGACAAGAACCTGAGGCTTCCGGGCGCGGTGTGGAAGTCTCACAAGGTGAAAATGAAGTGTCTGTCTCGATTGGAGGCCAACATTTTACCACCTATTGTCATGGCAAAGAACTCGCCCGCCCGCTTTTGTATCCCGTCATCGGACCTTATGGCGATCCGGTAACGCGACGGTTGGCTACGCCAGCGGACGGACGGGAAATGGATCACCATCACCATCGCTCGGTCTGGATTGCACACGGAGAAGTAAATGGCGCAGACAACTGGTCAGAAGGCGAATCTCACGGGCGCATTTTGCATCGGGACTTTGAATTGCTCGAAAGCGGCCCCGTATTGGGGCGGATTGTATCGAATAGCGATTGGGTGGGCATGGATGGATGGACAGGGCCTCCGGGCAGAAATCGCGAGATTTTGGATCAGCGCGCTGAGTGGATTGTGTACAACACGCCCTCCTCCGTGCGAATCATGGATTTGCACCTCACGCTCACCGCCCGAAATATGGATGTGTTATTCGGCGACACAAAAGAAGGCGGTCTGGCGTCTATAAGGGTGGAAGAGACAATGGAAGTCAAACGCGATCTGGGCGGCAAAATCGAGAACGGCATTGGCGGCATTGATGAAGATGAAACCTGGGGAAAACGCGCGCCGTGGTGCCATTACTCAGGTCCGGTAAACGGCAATACTACAGGCGTTGCGATCATGGATCACCCCGACAGTTTTCGGCACCCCACGCACTGGCACGTACGCAATTACGGATTGATGACCGCCAATCCTTTTGGACACTCGTATTTTTACGGCGATGAAAGCCGGCGCGGGCATCACACACTCTCGCAGGGCGAGTCGCTCGTCGGTATTTATCGCTATTATTTCCACAAAGGCGACGCCACCGACGGCAATATCCGCGAGCGGTATCACGACTTCGCCCACCCACCTGTGATTGATCAGGATTGACCATGGACCTCAATCTCACCAATAAAGTCGCCCTCATCACCGGGGGCAGTCGCGGCATTGGTCGCGCAACCGCATTGCGATTTGCCGCAGAAGGTTGCAATATCGCCTTGTGCGCGCGCGGGCAAGCAGGCATTGACAAAACACTCGAAGAAATTCGCGCACACAACGTCGAGGCATTCGGACTCGCGCTCGATGTGGCCGAACCCGGCGAAACCGAGCGATTTGTCAATACAGCCGCAGATGCACTCGGCGGTATTGATATCCTCGCCAACAATGTGGGCGGTACAGCGGGATCGCGCGACCTGCTCACCTCCACAGACGCCGACTGGCAGCAAACCTTTGACCTCAACCTTTTTCACGCGGTTCGCGCCAGTCGCACGGCTGTTCCGCACATGCAAAAAAGAGATGGTGGCAGTATTGTCACCATCTCTTCCATCTCCGGCTGGAAACCAGCAAACAGAGGTGCGCAATACGGCGCGACCAAAGCGGCTGAAATATTCCTCGCTGGCGCACTCGCGTGGGAATTGGCAGCGCACAACATCCGCGTCAACACCGTCTGCCCGGGTTCGCTCCTTTTTTCCGGCGGCGGTTGGGAACGCTTCCAAAACGAGACGCCGGAAGAATACGAAATATTCCGCACGCGCGAATTTCCCGCACAGCGACTCGGTACGGACTTCGAAGTCGCCGATGTCGTTGTATTTCTCTCATCCGATCGCGCGAGTTGGATCAACGGCGCGTCCATTCCCGTTGACGGCGCACAGGGAAGACCCACGGCTTTTTGAGAGCACAAGAAGCTGTCGCACAATGATAAATCGGGCATATCGAATGACTCGGCATGCCCGATTTTGTATTTATTGTTTCTTTTTTTAGAACTTTGTGATTTTTCAGGTGTTGCTTATATTAAACATACGTTGCGAATAGCATTTTTGACCCTGTCACAAGGAAAGACATCATGTCTCTTCTCGAAACAATCAATTCACCTGACGACTTAAAGTCCCTGTCAATAGAAGAATTGCATCAGGTCTGTACAGAATTGCGGCAATATATCATCGATGTGGTGACTGAGATTGGTGGACATTTTGGATCCAGCCTGGGAGCTGCAGAATTGACGGTGGCTTTGCATCATCTATACAATACGCCTCAGGACAAAATTGTGTGGGATGTGGGGCATCAGGCGTACGGGCACAAAGTGCTTACCGGGCGGCGCGAAGCACTCAAAACCATTCGTCAGCCGGGGGGTATCAGCGGGTTCCCGATGCGGTCAGAGAGTCCGTACGACACATTTGCCGTAGGACATGCGGGTACGTCGATCTCTGCAGCATTGGGATTTGCGACACAGCGCGATTTGATGGGCGAAAAGCACAAAGTGGTCGCCGTTATTGGCGATGGTGCCCTAACCAGTGGTATTTCGCTTGAGGGGCTGAACAACGCCGGTGCATCCAATCGCGATCTGCTTGTCATTCTCAATGACAATCGCATGTCAATCTCGCCCAATGTCGGTGCTATTTCGCATTATTTGACGCGCATTATTACGGATCCGATTTACAATCGTTTGAGAGATCGCATTACAAATGATCCGCTTTACAAAAAAATTAAAAGAGAAATCTGGAATTTGGCCGGGCGCATTCCCGTTGTCGGCACAAATTTGCGCCATGCACTGAGTGGGTTCGAAGAGGGATTAAAGGGCCTGTTAGTTCCGGGCATTCTTTTTGAGGAACTGGGATTTTTGTACCTGGGACCTCTGGATGGCAATAATCTGGAAGAGATGGTAAAAACCCTGAAAAATGTGCGGGATTTGAAGGGACCGGTGCTATTGCACGTACACACCATCAAAGGCAAGGGCGCGATTCAAGAAGAAGAGGAAGACCCGTATGGTGTCGATTCGATAAAATATCATTCGATCAGCCCGCCGTCGCCCAAGACGCCGCTGCCCAAATATCAGACGGTTTTTGGCGAGGCAATGATCGAGCTTGCCAATAATGACAGCCGCATTGTAGGCGTGACAGCCGCGATGTCCGAAGGCACGAGTCTGGATATTTTTTCCGAAGCGCATCCCGACCGCTTTTTTGATGTGGGTATTGCCGAACAGCACGCCGTGACGTTTTCAACCGGGATGGCACTCGAGGGCATGCGCCCCGTCGCAGCGATTTATTCCACATTCTTGCAACGGGCTTACGACCAGATCATTCACGATGTTGCCCTGCAATCCGCACCGGTAATTTTCTGTATGGATCGCGCCGGACTGGTGGGTGCAGATGGCCCCACACATCACGGCGATTTTGATCTGTCCTACTTAACCTGCGTGCCCAATATGATCGTAACCGCGCCAAAAGACGGCGACGAATTGCGCGATTTGTTATACACCGCGGTGCAACAAGTCGATAACCCCTTTGCCATTCGGTATCCCCGCGGCAATGTGCATACCCCGCTTACAGGGCGCGATCCCGAAGTCTTGAAAATCGGTTCCTGGGAGGCATTGGCCGATGGTGAGGATCTGGCATTCCTCGCAGTGGGCACAATGGTAGATCACGCCTGTCAGGCGCGAGAAAAACTCATAGAAGCTGGCATCTCTGCCGCTGTGATCAATTGCCGATTTGTCAAACCTATGGACCTGGAAATGCTCGACGATCTCGCCGACCGCTATCAAGTGCTAATTACCGTTGAAG
>JAGWBW010000120.1:21347-33639 GCA_021295695.1 Candidatus Latescibacterota bacterium | reverse complement strand
TCCAGCGTCCGTTCCGCCACCCACTCCCGGTCAATAGCCGCTATGAGATCTTGTGTCTGCATTGTTTAATCATCTCGCCCCGGGAAAGTCAACTCTGCAACACCCGATTTGTCCAGATCGCCCTTGCCCTTTTCTTTCAAAAGCTCAAACTGGGCTTTTGTCGCCTCTGCCAACGGAAGATTGATATCCGCGTCCTGAGCGAGCGAAAGCGCAATCCCCGAATCTTTCGCCGCATGGTCAGCCGAAAAATAACATTCGTGATCGCGGATGACCATATCTTCGCCATCGGTTTCCAGCACGCGAGAATTTGCCCCCGTTTGTGAAAACACCTCCATGACCATATTCAAATCAAGACCGAGCGCAGCACCCAACCCCAGGCCCTCTGCCAGACCAGCGGTATTGATATTCATAACCATATTGACGAGTGCCTTGACCTGAGCGGCCTGTCCTGCCGTACCGATATAGATCAAATTTGTACTCATAGACTCGAGGATCGGACTCGCCTGATCAAAAACAGCGCGCTTACCGCCACACATCAAATACAGCGTCCCTTCACGCGCCTGTGTAATACTACTGGCCATGCACCCTTCCAGACTGCTCGCACCCGCCTCCTCTGCAAGACCCTCGACATCCACATGAATCTGTGGTGTAATAGTTGCGCAATTGATAAAAACCTTACCCTGAGCACCTTGCAGCAAACTATCGCCAGATTCGGAATAAATAACCCCCATCGCAGCGTCGTCTGTCACGACTGTAATGATATAATCTGCAGCAGCCGTCACACCCGCGAGTTCTGTATGCGCCTCACAACCCAACTCGCTGGCAAGATCCGATGCGACCTCTGCGCGAATATCGTACACCGCCTCGACCGAAAACCCCTCGTCATTGAGATGACGCGCAATATTCGCGCCCATTCGACCAACGCCAACCACGCCAATTGTGTAATCTGAATTTGCCATATTTACCTCGATAGGTTAAGAGTTAAAAAATTTTCGTGACAATGTATTTCCCAAAACGCAGACCTGTCAAGAAAAATTCAGAATCTCACTCCCCGCGCCTGGCCAAACGCTCGAGAACGAGCACCATCCCCAGCCCCAAAAGCGCGAGTCCTATTGCTCCTATCACCTCACCCGACCACACCTCGGGCAACGCATTCACCTGAACGAGCGGCACCACCTCGCCGTGCCGATTGACCATCGTCTCCAGCGTCTCTTTCCACGGCCAAATCTTCCTGAGCGACCCCAACATCAGCCCGGTCAACAGCGCGAGAGTCAAATCGTGATAATGCCGAAAAAACCAGTTCAGAACGCGCGAAAAAGCCATCAACCCAACTATGGCACCTGCACCAAAAAGCGCGATTGTAAACAAATCGCGCGTATTGACCGCGTTGAGAAGATACGGATATTGCCCCAGCAAAACCAGCACAAAGGACCCGGAAATACCGGGCAAAATCATCGCGCAAATCGCAACCACAGCAGAACAAAAAATATACGGCGGGCTATGCGGCATTTCAACCGGCACCAACCCGACCAGAAAATACGCGCCCAGTGTTGCCCCAACAGCCCCCAAAAACATCCTCAAATTCCACTGCGGAATGCGCCCACCCACCGTAAAAACAGAAGCCAACACCAGCCCAAAGAAAAAAGACCACAACAAAACAGGCTCGTTATCCAGCAAATAAGTAATCGCGCGCGACAAAGAAAAAATCGCAACGAGAATCCCCGTGACCAGCGCGCACAAAAAAGGCCAGCGCACATAATTGAGCAACTCTCTTATACGCAACCCCACCAGAAGCCGCGCAGATCGCGCATCAAAAGACCGGATCGAAAGAATCAGCTCTTCATAAATCCCCGTAATCAGCGCCATTGTGCCCCCCGACACACCGGGGACAACATCGGCAGCCCCCATGCACACGCCCCTCAGCGCGATACCAAAATAACTTCTCAAAGATCGCTTTGACCGATGCGCCATCTCTTCCATTTCCATATACTCTCCCGGTTAAAAGGCAAGGAAGAAGTGAGAAGGAAGAAGGAAGAAGTCCACAATTCCTACTTCACACTTCCTACTTCACAATTCCCACTTCACAATTCCTACTTCACAATTCACAGCCTCTCTTTTTCATCTGCGTCCATCTGTGTCCATCTGCGGATCACACTTCAAAATATAGAACGAGAACCTGCTACACACAACAGTTTGTCCTTGACAAGGCACTAATTCCCTTTTTATTGTTCGCGGTGGAATATATGGCGGAGTTCATTCGTTTTAACAGGAGATTTTTATGTTGCGCACATCTATAACACTCATCTTTTGTGCCTTAATGATTGGTTGCGGCGACGACACCAAATACCAGGCAGAGCTTCGCGGAACCTGGCTATTGGAGTCTCGCAAACCCGCGCAGGGCGAAATCATTCAGAATCCGCAAATCAGCGGTCTTATCGAATGGTTTCCAACCACACCCACCCAGGCTAAAGTACATCTTTCCGTAACCGACGACAGACAAAGCATCAGAGTCATCGACCGCTTATACGATCTACAAGGCACGACATTTACATATCAATCCAAACTCAGAATCGGCTCAATAGAAACAGATAGCACAGATGTAGTTTATGACACAACCACCCAAAATGGCACGGGACAAATCTCCTCTGACGATGCGCGCGTCACACTCACCCACGATAACGGAACGAAATTTGAGTTTATCGGCACACAACTCACCGTAACATATTCAAACGGTATAGTCGATATCTGGACACTCAACAAAGATCAAAAAGGTGTTTTGGCAAAATAGAAAGTCATTCTCAAAACGCGGTTCAAATCGCACCAGCACCTCCCCAATCATTCGCGTGCTGGTCGATGAACCATATTCAAAAGGAGTAAGAAATGGCAGGAACAATCCCCCTTATCAGTTCAGGTGTTGCAGGACCAGCGGGCGTACTCCATCTTCCTCGCCTGTGGAGCAAAGTCCTGTTGGGTGCCACGGGCAACCTCGAAGAAGGATATGACCAGTGCGGCATGGGTTACGACCAGATGGTCCTCGATGGTCTGGGTCTCGACCGCGATGCCACCGTCGCCTATCTCACCGAAAATCTGCCCTCCTATCCGGAATTTGAAGCATGGGTTATCGCACAAAGCGGCGGCAGCCTCGACAGCAATGCCGTTGCAGAACTCAACGCGGCAATTGAAGGTTATAACCATGCAGACGACGTCCGCCAGGCCATCCTCGGTGGCGCAGGCATTGACGACGACGGCACAATTCTCGACGCCGTCAACCTGAACAACCTCGACGACTGGACAGAATTTCACGCACAACTGACGGGATAGACACCCGTCTATCTCGCACAAAAAATCCCAGAATGGGCTTTCTACATTCTGGGATTTTCTCTATACCGCTTTAAGGAGACCACGATGTTGCAAAATATCCGCATTATAATCGCAATAGCCCTTGTCGCAGGAATAATATGGAACTGTGGCAGTGAGCGCGTAACGCAGTCAGAAATCGGGACATAAGAACAGATCGGTCGTCCCCTGAGCAAATTGGCCGCACAACAAAATGCTATAGTCATAGCTACAGTACAGCAGAATGACGCACCTGTAAGCGGGGCAAAAGTAGAATTTGCGCGTTCTATTGCAGGACAAAAAGCAGATTATCAGTGGTCAGATATGACCGATGAGAACGGTCAAGCGCGGATAGAAATCACAGCGGGCAATGGGTATTATCAAGCGCGCGCCTCACAGGACGGGATCGAGATCGGATCCTGGTCCAGCATTCCAATCAACGAAGGCCAAAAAATACGGATCGACTTGCCCATCGGCGGGAAAGCAGAGCTGACATTAGAAGGTCCCCCCGCAGAAATTACCATTGGCGTCGTCCTGCCTATGACGGGCCAACTCGGTGCAGGTGGTCAGTTGCTTATAGCTGGCTTCGAACTCGCACGCGAAGAAATCAACCAATCACCGCTACTTGGCGAAACGAAAATCGAGTTTATTATAGAAGACAACGGAACCACCTCAGAGGGGACAATTGCAGCCTATAATAAACTGATTCATCGCGATGGCGTATCTGTCATCATCGGTCCGTACACCTCAAGTTCAACCAGAGAGGCCTTTCCCATTGCCCAACAAAATGAAGTCGTAGCGATTAGCCCGACCTCAGCCGCCCGTGGCCTCAGTGCGATTGGCGATTTTGTCTTTCGCACGATACTCACCGTAGATCGCGTCGTACCCGGTGGCGTCAAAACCACCCATGAAAAACTCGGCTATCAGAGAGTCGCCACCATATATCAAAGCGATGATGTCTTCTCCCAGAGCAGCAACGAGGCGATCCTGAAAGCACTCCAGCAGAATGGTGTCGGAGTGATAACCACAGAAACTTTCCAAACCGGCGACACCGACTTCTCGGAACAATTAACCCGAATAAAAGAATTGAACTTAGACGCCATCTTCCTCTCTGCATTACCCATAGAAAAGGAAGCCGTTCTGATCCAGATTCGGCAAATCGGTATCCCCGCCGAAGTTCACTTCATCACGCTAACCCTGACCGCAGGCAATGTACAACGCGCGGGCCCCGCCGCCGAAGGCGCGATTAGTTTTACCGTATGGAGCAGCCTGGCTGACACGCCGAGAAATCGCGCCTTTGTCGAAAATTACACGATGAAATACAATGCCGAACCAGACGAATTCGTCGCACAAGCATACACCACCGTCCATATCCTCGCAAACGCCATTGCTGCTGCTCCATCAACTGATTCAGAGGCAATTCGAGACGCAATGGCGCATATCACAAATCTGGACACAATTTTAGGCAAATTCTCTTTTGACGCCAACGGAGACGCGATTTACAACCCGACTATCCTGATCGTCAAAAACGGCAAATTTGAGGTCTTTAATCCATAAGAGAGCAAAAAAATAGACTGCGGGAAGGGAGGACCGGTCCCTAATTTTTCTGGAAGAATCCCAGAAAAACATCCCGCAGCCTTTGTATTCACACGTTTCCAAAATAGCAACTATTATTCTGGCGCAAACTACAAATCTCAGTGGTTGACAGTGGTACTTCGATGACTTATTTTTGATCTATTAGTATTCTCAAGTTATTAGCTTGAGATACATCTCGTCGCTGACATTTGACTTGCCAGAGTCTGTCGGCGACTTCTTTATAATAAAACAATTGCCACTACAATTTCAACAGCAAAAAATTACGCGTATGTCTGATTTATTACGTATATGTCCACTTTTTTGCATTATATGTCTAGTTTCTTACGCGTATGTCCACTTTTTTTTGGTAAGCAGCTTCGTTTAAACGCGATGATGAACGAAAACCACAGTGTGCTGCAATGTGAAAAATTGGCAATGGCGTTTCTTCAATCAAAGATTTTGCCTTTTCAATTCTAACCTCCCTCAATGATTCACGGAAAGTCTTGCCCAAATGTTTTTTGAACAATGCGTAACCATGCGACTTAGAAAATCGGAAATAGCGCATGACATCTTCAAATTTTAGATCTGGATTGCTGTAGTGATCCTCCAAAAATACGTCAAACCTGGTCTTCCACATATCTTGTGGAGGCATATATCTTTTGACCTGCGTCAAAAAAACATCTCTCTCTATTGGTTTGTCAAATACACTTGCAGCGCCAGCCTTGATCAGTTGTTCGCCCAATTCTGCAGATCTTAAACTTGTCATGATCAGCATAGCTGTCTGAATTTTTTCCTCCTTCACATGCTTCAATAGCGTTATACCATCTATACCCTCTACATGTAGCTCAACGACAGCAAGATCAATCTCCTCTTTTCTCAAAATTTCAAGACCTTCTATCCCATATCCTGCCAGGCATATTTCATAGGGTTCATCCCACAAGAATCCCGCAAGCTCTGAGATTACAAGCAGGTCGTGATCTACAATCAGAATTTTCTGCATGTCCATAGTTCCTCCTGAAGAATTAGCCACAAAACAAGGGGTTATGCATTTATTGCATAACCCCTGTATTATTATGGTCGGAGCGACTGGATTTGAACCAGCGACCCCCATCACCCCAAGATGGTGCGCTACCGAGCTGCGCTACGCTCCGACAACTCGTTCGTGAATGAATTTACCCATTTTGTTAGAGACCGTCAAGATAAACAAGCGATTAGTAAAACCTCCTGGATCGCGGCTTTAATCATGCCGCGATGACAAGCACGGGCGAGGCATGCCTCGCCCCTACGGTTGCTTCACACTTCACAGCTCCTCTTTTTATCTGCGTAAAACGCTCAAATTATTCGCGTTTTTTCTGCGTCATCTGCGGATCGCCTTCACACTATCTACCAGAACTCAGAAAACTTTCAGATTGCAGATCCACATCAAAAATGCGAATAAATTGATGGGGTTTTTTCGTCTCGCCGATCAGCTCGGGTATGCCATCGCCATCGAGGTCCGCGTAGCCAATTTTATCTCCAAAGCCATCGCGGTATTCCCACTCAACGCGCTGATAAGTCGCGCCAATAACAAACCCCGTATTGAGTGCAATCTCAAGCTCACCGTCATCGTCCAGATCGCCAACAGCCATACTCTGTGCCCACAGCCCCTGCTCGCTGCGCCATTCTAAAAACAGATTTTTGCAATCGAACACAAACAACCGCCCAACCTGTGCAGCGCGCTCCTGATCGGAATTATCGCGCGATCCGCCCGACGGCCGATAGCTCCGACTCTCCGCAGCATCTTCGCCGCAAAACACCAACTCAAGCTGCGGATCGTCGTCAATATTTTCAATCACCATGGCCGAAACCGATGCAAACTCATTGTCCGGACTTCGCCAGATTTCATGGTAGTCGCTGGCGCGATAAAACGCAATATCTCCAGCATGGGTATATGCAACGATCTCGAGCTCGTCATCGACATCGATATCCAGAACAAAAACTTCTGCAATCTCCGCTCTCAATGGAGGACTTCTCCACAACTCTAGAAAACGTCCCTCTTGCATTTCCAACACGTAAATTGACCCATGCCGATCGCCATACACAATGCGCGGTGCCTCATCATCTTTTCCCACAATTGCTTTTACAGCTCGCATTTCGGGTACAAACCCACCAAAAGAAATCGCGTCATTATCTTTCCAATGAAACCACGCCAAATCGGTCGCTGAGATTGTAGATGCAAGAGCAACGAGCAAAAGTAGAATCCTGATAACCATAGTGAACTCCTCAGAATATACTAATATGGAGATAGCGTTTGGGATCCCGCTTGATATCTTCAATAAGACTATCCACAGACGTCAGTGTGCGATCCAGATGCTCGTACACCGATTCATCCTTAACCAAACGCCCGACCGTACCGCGTCCTTCTCGTATCCCTTTGGAAATATCATCGAGATTGGCAAATGTATTCTGCATAGCAACCGAAGTCGATTCCATCTGTGCCGAAATTCGCGCAAGGCGTTCCAAAGTCACAGTTAGATTGGTCACTGCAACACTCAAATTTTCGCGATTATCTCGCATCAGGCCACTCGCATCGCCCGTCGCCACCGCCAAACTATCGAGCATCTTATCGACCTTACCCAGATTATCGTCATTCAATAATCGGTTGAGATAGTGCGTGGTCGTATCAATACGCGAAAGAACACTTTCCAGATGCATGAGATTGTTATCACTGGCTACGCCATCTACTGCATTGCGAATTTTTTCGATCATAAGCCTGCTTTCAGACACCATCGCATCGAGATCAGAAGAAGAAATCCCCTGCACAACAGCACCATCTGGAAGACGCTGTTCCGACTGTCCCAACTGAATTTCTATCATCTGCCCACCCAGCAGACCGTCGGATTTGAGTAAAAAACGCGAATCCACGGGCAAATCTCTCACTGCGGCAAACCCGAGCGCAACATAAGGCAGCCCATCCTCAAGGGTGATAGACAAAACCTTTCCCACCCGCACCCCGCGAAACGTCACGGGATTGCCCACTTGAAGCCCCGGCACACTGTCGAACTTGGCATGGAGGCGATATCCACCAGCCGCACCTGCATAGCGCTCTGAGAGCCACACCGTGCCGACCACCAGAATAACGGCTGCAAAAAACACAACTGCGCCCAGGATAATTTCTTGCCGACGATTTCTCATACGCTATCCCAACCTGCCCTGAACAAACAATTCAAAAATCTCATTGCCAGATGCCTCCACATCTTCCATTGCACCCTGAACCACCGCTTTGCCCTCATAGAGCAGGGCAACCCGATCTGAAACGCGCCGCGCAAGGGGCATATCGTGGGTGACGACCACCGATGTCACATTGAGTTCCGATTGCAACTTAAGTATATAGTCGCCCACAACACTGGATGTATTTGGGTCGAGACCCGTTGTAGGTTCATCGTAAAGAATAAAATCGGGTTCCATCGCAATAGCCCGCGCAAGCGCCGCGCGTTTTCTCATTCCCCCCGACAACTCAACTGGCATCTTCGCCTCTGTACCCGCCAACCGCACAGCATCGAGGCAGACATGCACGCGCTCTGCAATTTCTTCTTCGGACATCCTGGTGTGCATACGCAACCCAAAAGCCACATTTTCCTTAACCGTCATAGAATCAAAAAGTGCCGAAGACTGAAATAAAACCCCGATGCGCTTGCGCAACGCGATCAACTCGCCACGGCGAATCCGCTCCATGTCATAACCGGCGACAACGACCTTTCCCTCATCAGCCCGCTCAATCCCAATAACATGCTTTAAGGTCACACTTTTGCCGCATCCACTCGGTCCCAAAATAGTCGTAATCTCAGACTGGGGAATCCACAGATCAAGCCCTCTCAGCACGGGTTGTGCGTCAAAAGACTTAAACACTTCGACAAACTCAATAGCCGTTTCAGTCGCCATAGTTTAATACAACAGCGCGTGTGTTAAAAAATAATCGAGAATGAGAACAAGCGCAGAAGATATCACAACTGCAGCCGTAGCAGCCCGTCCAACGCCCTGTGCGCCGCCTGCGGTGCACAGCCCCTTGTAAGCACCCATAAATGTCAGCAACCCACCATAAACAACTGCTTTGACCACCCCGACAAAAACATCATAGACCTCAAAATACAGCTTCATACCTTTGACTAATTCTGTGGGCGTAATAGCCATCTTGATCATCGACATAGCAAATCCACAGAGATTCGCGACCAAAAAAGAATAAATCACGAGAACTGGAACCATAATCACGCCAGCGAGCATTCGGGGCAACATGAGATACCCCACCGGATCGACAGCCATTGACGCGAGCGCATCCACTTGCTCTGAGACTTTCATCGTGCCGAGTTCAGACGCAACGCCCGCTCCCACCCTGCCAGCGAGCACGAGACCCAACAAAATAGGCGACAGCACAAGTATCACAGAGCGGACCATAAGCGCCCCAACCATATAGTCGGGCACGTAAGCCTCCATCTGATAGGCCGTCTGAATAGCGATCGCCATCCCGCTAAAAGCCGAAATCAAGCAGACCAGAGGCAAAGAGCTAACCCCAACAGCATAACACTGTTCGATAATCTGATGTCGATAAAGATAGAGATGCCGCATTTCCATCACGCACCGGACGCCATAGCAGAACATCTGGAAAACCTGGATAAAAAATGCGGCGAGTTGCCCACCGAGGAATGCTAATAATCGGCTCATAGTGAAGCCCAATAGTGAGGCGGGTAAAAGAATACAAAAAGCAAATAGAATCTACACTCCCTTTTTTAATAAATCAACCCTTTTCGCTGAAAGAGCTTACACAGCAAAGGCGGCCCTGGCAAAACCAGAACCGCCTTTATAATTTCGAAGATAAGATGCTATCAGACCAGATCTTCCACTTTTCCACCCGGAACATTTCTCCGAAAATATCGCTGCAACTTGGCAAGCGCGCGGTTGCGAATCTGACGCACGCGTTCTCGGGTAACACCCAGAGAACCACCAATTTCACTCAACGTCTGGCGTTCACCTCCGTCGAGACCAAAATAACCGCGAATAACATCTCGCTCCCGGGGATCCAGAGAATCATTGAGAGACCGCAATATAAACTCGGACTGATCCCGATATATCACGAGCTGATCAGGATCCTCTTCATTGGCCTCGAGTAGATTCATAAGCGGCTGCTCGCCCGCCGTATCTATAGGCGCGGACAGAGACAGGTCTGGGCGCACACAGCGCAACGCCCGCTCTGCGCGTTTATTGCTGATTTTCATATCGCTGGCAACTTCGTCCAGCGTGGGCACGCGCCCCAATTCCTGGGTCATCTGCCCCCAGCGACGCGCCATCCGGTCCATATCCTCCTGGCGATTTGCAGGCATAACCACATTAGACGTGCGCTTGAGCGCATTGAGAATGCACTGTCGAATCCACCACACAGCATAGCTGATGAACTTAAACCCGCGTTCTTCGTCAAATCGCTTGAGAGCTTCCATCAATCCCATATTGCCTTCGGCAATCAAATCGGCAAGGGGCACACCCCGACCCTGATACTCGAGGGCAACACTGACGACAAAACGCAAGTTTGACGTGATGATCTTGTCAGTCGCCGCTTGATCTCCCTGTTTGGCCTTGAGAAGAACTTTATATTCCTCTTCTCGGCTCAATGGGGGATACTTACGCAGTTCCTTGAGATAGCTCTGAACAGAAGCTTCGCGCGCGTACTGCGTCTCTTGTTGCGTGTTTTCCATTGTATCTCCTACTACTTGTTCCTCTTTGCCCGAATCGACGCGGGATTTTGGTGCGACCATGATATTCACCCCCTCCCAGTAAGGTGTAAAACTGGTCGCCTCTCAGACCAGTTCAATGAATTGTTTAATGAGTTGTTATATACCCTTCTTAAACGCATCTAACATTTACAAAGTTTCACAATCTCGAATATATTTCTCGATTACTGTCCATTCCCTGTTACATCTTAGATACACGCCATACATCTAAAGGTTTCAAAATAGTGATTGCGCGGGAAGAGATCCCGAATTGCTTGCGGGACCGGTGCCGAAAAGCTATCTTGCCCGCTACCTGGCAATGATACGCAATTTTAACGCTGTGTTTACAAACGACAAGAAACCATTGTGGAGGTCTCGGCACAGCAAAAATTCTCGGCATCGAGAGGGAATATGACAGAAATAGCCCATCGGATCCTCTATGTGAGCGACCCATCCACGATCGCACGTACTGTATTGCCCAATCCAGTAAGAGAAGCAGACCTGCGCAAATGGGTGGATATGGTCGCGGATAGTGGAATAGATATATTCAATCAGGAGGTATTCTCTCAAGGATGGACGGCCTACTGGCAATCCGAACACTATGAATACGACCAGCGCCCTCAGCACCAGCGATTCAGACCGTTAATCGAAACGGGCACACAACCCCTGGATATCCTCATCGACCAATCGCACCGGCGCGGCATGCAATTCATCGCTGGCTTCCGCATAAATGACGGCCATGCCGCACACAACCGCCAACAGGGCGTCGGCATCGCCGAATATATTGATTCCAATCCCCATCTGCGATTGCACGACCCGCGCCCCGCGCAGAACTACCAGGAACCGGAAGCACTCGATTTCACACATCGAGAAGTTCGAGCATTCACCTGTGGCGTTATAGAAGAAGCCGCCTGTGGATTTGACATTGACGGTGTGGAACTGTGTTTTCGGGACACGGCCTACTTCCCACCGCACCACGCTGCCGAACGCGCCCACCTCATGACAGATCTCATACAAAATATCCGCACGCGATTGAATGAACGCAGCAAAGAGATCGGCAAAAAACTCATGTTGGGCGCGCGCATCTACTCAACCGTGGCAGAATGCGCACGTCAGGGCCTGGATATTTGCAATTGGATTCAAAATGGATTGCTCGACTACATCAGCCCGCAAGATACGATGTATGCCGACCACAATTTGCCCTATCCAGAATGGTCGGCATTAACGCGGAAAACAGAGTGCCTGCTCTACCCCGGCCTGCTTCCGTGGAATAGCTACCGCGCGCGCTACCGCCTTGGCCGAATCCCCTTAAGCCATGCCACCTGCCGCGCACTCGCACACACCATGTACGGCGCCGGTGCAGATGGCATATCGATCTACAACCATTTTGTGCCATCCGTATGGCAACAGCCTTTTTATCCTCAAGGCATGCAGGTCTTCCACCAACTCCGCGACCCCGAGCGCGTTGCGCGCGGCGAACGGCACTACATCTTCGATCCTACATGGGCCGGATTCAGTGGCTTCGGGACCGATGGCATGTGCAGCACAGAAGTAATCAAAGCACAGCAACTTCGACTATCGCGTGGCGAACAACGCCCCACAGGTGAATTTCGCTTTCAACTCTTTGAAAACCTGCAGCACGC
>JAGWBW010000120.1:17419-21311 GCA_021295695.1 Candidatus Latescibacterota bacterium | reverse complement strand
CTCAACGGCCATGCCATCCCCGACGAAGCCATCGGACGCACCGCATCCTCTGACCGCGTCACGACCGTAGATTCGACAAGAGAACAACACGGCAGAAACATACCCTGTACCGCGCAAGGCGGGCGGATCGAATTTCGCACACTCGCGGAAAAACCCGTCTTTTCCACGCGCTGGTTTGCGCTCTTGGACCCGCTCCTCGAACAAGGCGACAACCGTTTATCTATCACACTCACCAAAAGCGATCCCGAAGCCGCGTCCCCCACAATTGTCATCGACGAAGTAGAAGTATTCGTCGAACCGAGATAAAAAACAGGCCATCAGCTACAAGAGATAAAGGCGAGCGGGAGGATATGTAAAACGTACTCAAGATCCTTGCAACTCAATGAGACTTTTGCTATAATTCTACATACAAATGGGTGATCAATTGAAGAAAGGGCGAATAATTGGCACTGACATTTGAATGGGAAATGAAATGAGCACGGAATACGATTTTTCGGACGGTGTTCGCGGAAAACACCATAAAGCGTATCGTCAGGGACATTCAGTAAAAATAGAAAAAGGGGATGGCTCGACAGAAGTCCACTATTTTACACCCGCCGATGGTTCTATTATGCTCGATCCAGATGTAAAACAGTACTTTCCCAATTCTGAATCTGTGAACAAAGCACTCCGATCATTGATTGCAAATGCTTGAGAATATATTTGATCTGGATCACTGAGACATGTGCCTATGAAGCAATCTCATCGAGGGCGTTTCCGACGGCTAAAATCAAACCATCAATGTGCTCGTCCTGTGTCGGGAGACTAATCGCACACATAGTCAGCCCCTGCCCGCAGAAATAGCCCTGATTGAGCAGAGACAGGAACACGGCGTGTGCCATTGCCTTGTCCGACCGGGTCGAATCGCGATAATCGCGCAACCGGTCAATACCAAAGTGGATACTGAACACCGACCCCGTCACAACGACCTGCGCCATAACGCCCCGTTCGACGAACAAATCTTCCAGACCGGTCTTCAGCCGACTCCCCAGGCGATTCAGATGCGCATAAGCCTCGTCCGTCATAGATTCGAGCGTAGCGATCCCCGCAGCCATCGCCACCGCGTGGCTACTGTGGGTACCACTCTGAAAAACAGGTGAAGACCCACTGGAATTATCCACCAGATCCATAATATCCGCTCGTCCTCCAAAAGCCCCGACGGGAAACCCCCCGCCGATCATCTTGCCAAAACACGTCAAATCGGGCCTGACCCCCACATGACTCTGCAGGCCGCCCTTCGCCTGACGAAAACCGACAATCTCGTCGAGAATCAGCAAAATGCCGAGTTCCTCGGTAATCGCGCGCACCCGCTGGATAAAATCGTGCCGGATCGGGATAATACCCGCCTTTGGATCGAGAATCACACACGCCAGTTCGTCGCGGTGGCGCGACAGAAGCCG
Organism: Candidatus Latescibacterota bacterium; assembly: GCA_021295695.1. GTDB lineage: Bacteria > Latescibacterota > UBA2968 > UBA2968 > UBA2968 > VXRD01. Next base: position 19,872 of record JAGWBW010000120.1, on the reverse strand, counting down.
CTCGACACTCTCCTCATCGTTATAAGGCAAAACAATCATATCCTCCAGCGCGTGCAACGCCATACCCCCCGCACTGGGAACCGCATTGGGCGAAGAAGCTTCACCCGCGGATTCCAGCGGCGGAGCAGTACTGATTTCCACAGCGTCGTGACTCCCGTGGTAACCGCCTTCGAACTTCGCGATCTTCGGCCTACCACTGAAACACCTCGCCAGCCGAACCGCGTGCAATGTGGCTTCGGTCCCGGAACTAACAAAACGGATGCGCTCAACCGAGGCCACGCGCTCGCACACCATCCGCGCCAACCGGGTCTCGACACCCGTTGCAGCACCAAGCGCGATACCATCGACCAACTGCCTCTCCACCGCCTCTACGATCAAAGGATGGTTGTGCCCCAGAACCTGCGCGGTGTGGTGATTCGAGAAATCGACATAGGACCTGCCATCGACATCTTCGAGCACACATCCCTTTCCCCGCCGTAGCGTAATCGGATACGGCGAAAAAAAATAGGCACCCTTGGCGGCGCCGGCATTCACCGAACGACCATCCTCAAACATCTGACGGGACATCGGCGTCAATTCGCGGTATCTAACTTCAATAGACTCTTGCGACATAGCACAATCTCCATCACAGTTTCAACAAACGTCTCGCATTTTCACCAAGCACCAGGCGCTTTTCGCAATCGCCAATCTTCGCGGTAATAATCTTCCCCAGTTGTGTTCGCGGATCCATAAGCGGAACATCCGAACCGAAAAGTACGCGATCGGCACCCGCTTCTGCCACCAGTCTTTCGATCACACCTGGCTCGCGGAAAGTGGAACACGTCTCGACATAAACATTCGAAAATCGCTGTGCCGCCCGAATCGCCTGACTTCTGTACGGCTCGGAATTGCCCGCATGCGCGATCACAAAATTCGCATTCGGATAGCACCCGGCAATATCCTCGACATAAACGGGCCAACACGTCTCTTCCGCACCCGTATGCGAAATAATCGCCAGACCGCGATCATCCGCGAACTGATAGACCGGGCCCCACACGGGATCGTTCAACCGCCAGCGGGAATAGGGCGGATAGATCTTGATCGCTAAAAATCCGAGCTTGTCAATCGCCCGTTCCAACTCCGGTACCATAAATTCGGACATCAGGGGAGAAACATAGGCAAAACCGATGAACATCTCCGGGTAGCGACCCAAAAAAGCCGCAGTCTGATCATTGCCCGTTGCGCCATCCGGGTGAAAGATATTGAACATACAACAGCGATCAATGCCCACGGCATCCATCGCGTGGAGAATCTCGTCGGCATCATCGCCCATCTCAAAAATATCCCATCGGCCGACGTGCCCGTGAAAATCGATAATTTCCCAACCGTCAATCATAAAGAACCCGCTCCAGATTCGCCGCACAAATCAACCTGAGATCATCATCCGATATCTCCAGATGATGGAGCGCGAACAGCATCGGACCCATCGCATACCGCGGAAAAAACGACCCGTACAGCAGACGTCCCGCGCCAAACTCCCGAACGAGCTTCTCGATCCCGCAGATATTCTCGTAACGGCTGAGTTCGAGAAACGCGTTGGGCAACACCCGCATCATCGGGCGGATCATCATCGAATGCGTATAGTGCGCGCCGACCAACACAACAGTCAGATCTGGATACCCACCCAGCGTATCGACGATCTCTGCCGGAGGCGTATCCGCCAGCGAGACCCAGAGGGGAATACCCTCAGCACTCAGCCAGGCGAGCAAATCACCGTAAAGCCACGAAACAAATGGCAGCCTGCATTCCGCGGTATTGTGCAACCGAACGCTCGAAACGACACCATTCCGATGGAAATCGCACAACTGTCTCAGCGAACCGGAATCGCACCCGGCGACAAACTGGGGAACCAGCGCATCATTCCGACCCATCAACTCTGCGAGCGAGTCGTTCCCCTGCATCGGACTAATCCATTCGCCTTGAACGGAATAGACAAGCGCGCGATCAACCCCGTGGCGCCCCATCTCTTCGAGCAACTGATCGGGTGAATCGAATGGGGATCGCCGGTCGTGGCGATTGCCGATCCCGACATTGGCATCGAACACGAAAACGCGAGATCTGAAAGACAAAGACATGTCGGGTTAATTCCTTGCTCTCGGGGTCACCCGCAGCACGCCCTCATCGGCATCCACCACCACGTGGTCGCCCGTAGCGATCAGCTCAAACGGATCCCGTTCCAGTTCTGTCATCATCGGAATCTCATTGACAATACATCCGAGCGCAGCCAATCCATCCACTTCCACATTGACAAACGCCACTGGCGCGTTGCCTTCCAATTGTGCCAGGTTTAAAACCATGGGCGTACCCGAAGAACCTTTGGTCGAACGGATAACCAGCACGCGCCCCCCCAGAGAAATCCACTCCAGAGGATGCCCCACGCCCCTCACCATACCCGTAAATGCATCCACCACCCC
>JAGWBW010000120.1:13162-17287 GCA_021295695.1 Candidatus Latescibacterota bacterium | reverse complement strand
CGCCCACCATTCCCCGCGCATAGTGCGCCTGTTTAAAACCATGGGTCACAATCCGCTTCGCCGGAATCCGCATATTTGTTGGACAGGTATCGCAAAGAATGCGCCCGCCAGCCGCCTCAATAATCTCCGTATAGCCCATCCTATCCGCATTCCCCTTGGTGCCCCGCGCCGTATCGATCCACAAGCGCACGCCTTCCGCCACTTTTTTCCCCTTCAAAAGAGCGGCAATTTTCGACAATTCATTAATAGACGCATGCGGACAGCCCAGAATTACGGAATCAATTTCATCTCCCGTGCGCACCCTCAGTGACTCATAAGTCTCCTTCAACGTCGCTGCATCAAACGTCAGATAATCCTCTGGAACATCCCCCTGAAAAGCCGCATCCAGAGTAGGCGCTTCTGGCGTAACACCCGCGATATGACACATCGTCACCCCGCCCGAAGTCGCCAGCGCCGCACACAGTTGCTTGGCCTCGTCCTGAGAGGGCCGTCTTATGCCATTGAACACCGGAATGCCCAGACCCGCTGCTTTCCCGGCAAAATAGCCCAGAGCACCCCAATCGGGCGGATCTTCCAACTCCGCCGTCACCTCTATCCGAAGCGTACCCTTGCGATTCTCATCCAGCAACACGCCAAACTCCGGAACCAGACCCAGAAGCGAAGCCGCAATCGCGCTCTCCGTGCCGTGCCGCGTAGTCCGCGCGCCCAGGATAGAATTGGCATAAACCACCGCAGATGACTCCGTCCACGCCAGAATCTCCCCCTTGAGCGGCACATTGCCCACCAGGTACGGGGCACAGGTAAAAGTGGGAATAAACCCCGCATCCGAAGCCAGAACCGCCAGATCCTTCTGCATCTGCACCTGTTCGGGATCATTCTCGGGCACATCCACATCGTCCAGAGTCACAAACGCGGCATGCACCGTACAGGTACATCCGGGATGCGTCCCGTGGGAACACGCCTCCACGAGATCGGCCATGTATTGGTCCATCGTCTCTTTGGACGCCCCCCGTGCCATCAAATTGGGCACCGGCAGCAAAGCGTGTGTATTATCCACCTTAATCAGCCGTTTTGCCCCCATCACCTTGCCCCAATCAACCAGCCAGCGCATACACTTTGCCAGATAGTCTCCCCGCGACCCATCCAGAACAGCCTGCTGTTCTCCTGTCAGTTCCATAAAACACTCCTCTTCAATTACCAACCGGATCGACACCTGCCATCTCGTAATTCCTGATCCAGTCGCGATGAGACCTCGCCACACTTTCCGGATTAACCTGACTTCGAGCGATAAAACCCGGCACATCCTCACGACCGGTCGGAAGCCCAATGCGGCTATAGCGGACATCCAGACTCCACCTGACGGATTTTGTCGTATGCGGAGTTGATCGATGCAAAACGCGCTCCATAGTTATCAACACATCGCCCACATCGACCTCGCAGGTCACGACCTCAAAATCCGGAAGATCGCTTTCGAAGATCCCTTTGAAGTGAGGCGTTCGATAATTATGTGGCAAAAGACCGACCTGATGGGAGCCGCGAAGCACCTGCAAACACCCGTTTTCAGCCGTCGCCTTAACAAGTGGAATCCAGAAATTGACGAATAGCGTCTCTCCTGCATCCTCCGGTATAAGATACGCCAGATCCTGATGCCACGGCACCACTGTCGCCTTCAGATCTGGCAATTTAGCCCGCAGATTGGATTGCGGATGCGCAAAAATTTCAGGACCAATCAGAGATTCAGTCGCATCCAGTATAGCTGGATGCGTCCTGAGCGCGAACATCCCCGGCGTCTTATATCTCTTCCCCTGAAAATTCTTCCAGATCCGCTCTGGCTCCGAACAAGCATTACACACCAGAGCCAATCGAGTCTCGAAAGGCGCGTCGGGAAACGTATCCCCCGGATCGAGCAGCCCCTCACGCACCGCCGCGCCCACCACCTCATCAATTTTAGCCATAATTTCATCGATAAACGGCTGGTACGCTTCTTTGGGAAGCTGATCGCGGACGATCAAAAAACCATCGTCGTGGAACTGTGCCACCTGTTGCACGCTCAATCCATATTTCATGGGGAACCCTCCAATTTACGAAAATTTACTCAATCCGCACACTGCGCCCTCGCCCCTTCGGGAAGAGGCGGGACATCCACCCCCGCCTTGGGCAACGTTCCCTCCAGTTCCTGGCGCGGGTGGGCAACTTCCCCACCCGAATAGCAGTAGATCATCTTCAATGGTTCATCGCCGATATTCGTGAGCTGATGGTAAACACCCGGCGGGATATACACGGCCTGGCCCGTCGTCAGAACCTGTCGTTCTTCGCCCAGACACATTTCTCCCTTACCCTCCAGAATCAGATAGATCTCTTCCTGTTCTTGATTGTGCCACGGCACCTGGCCCCCGTTCGGCTCGAAGGTGACATAGCCCATCGCGAAACTCTCCGCTAAAATGGGAGCGTTGCCGCCCACAAAGGGTTGCGTCCTGCGCCTTGCGGGAAAGACCCGCCCTTTGATATGCTGCAGGTCTGAAATAATCATGCTGATATCTCCTTTACTCAACACTTTGTTTCACGATGGCTGTGATGGTTCCACAGGTCCTGCACGGACTGATCGTCTCTATTTGATATAACTTGTGGAACAGAGTATTTGGCAAAATCCACCTATCCCGGCGTACCTCCGTAATAAAAAACAACCTCTCGCACCCTGACCTCACCGCTGACCAGATCTTCAACAGTAATCACCAATACATTCACGCCAGCTTTTGCCCTCCTCAAATCGAGTTCGACATATTCGTAATCAGACCGCTCCGTCCCCACCTGCTCGTAGGTCACCGACACCTGAGGTTTTCTCCGCTTGAAGAGCGAACGGAGCCCGGTCGTAATCACCCCGGCAATTCCCACAGTAGCTTCGGGCGTGAACCGCACCAGGTATTTCACCTTGTAACGGGTCTGACCGTAGTCATTCCGTTTCAAGTTATAGATCTCGAAATAGGCGTAAACCTTCTGCTCCTTCGTATATGTCCTGGAAGGCACCGGAACCACCCAGAGTTCGCCCTTTCTAAATCGGTCGTTCGTCCCTTCATCGCCAATTGAAGAAGCGAGCTGGATGCCGCTGACATGGAGGCCATCCAATGCATAGTCCGAGATCTCTACAGATTGCTTATAGATCCCAGTGCGTCCCGAGGCCATGTCCTTGAGCTGAACCTGTAGCTCGTATTTCCCGGGAGGCACCAGAACCTGAAGCTGGTCGGGCACAAACACCCCTCTCGTCTGACTGAAACCCTTGCTATTCTGATAAAAAAAATCATCTGTAGCACGGTAAATATGGGTGTAATCCTCGTTCATCAGGGCCATGGAGCTCTGCACCCGGATCATGAAGTCCTCGTCTCCTTTGACGATCTCCACCTCGCGGGGGGGAATACCGTAATAGATCTCTAAATTGGTCTGCCCCTCGGAACCACGAAAATCGGCCAGATCGTAATAGAAATGCAACGCGGCACCTCGTATGCTCGGGCGATAATAATCGGGGGTTTGTGCAACGATCCTCTGGAAGACCGTCCCGGGAGCATATTCGAGCATTCGCGCGGCATTTGCGAGCTTATTCTCTCCAGTGGGAATGGGAGGAACCTGCGCAAACTCGTAGTCGCCGCTACCGAACTCATCGGTAAAGGTAAACTCCACACCTCCCTGGAGTTGGGTGTAGGTCCACGTCTCCCAAGGCACGGTTTCAGCGCTGCGTTCCATCGTCACAGGAGCGTAGTTTTCGAATGTGAGGCGGAGATTTGGATTTCCCAACTCGTCCAACATACTCGTGGGATTCAGGCCGAGCATATCGGCGTTGGCATCTCCTTCCGCTTCCGCCGGATTCGGACCCACGGTCTCTTCCAACTCCCCGGGCGCGTCGAAGGACTCCGTTGCGATATCGAACTCTATATCGGGACGACGAGGGCTGGATCGGATGGGAAAGACCGGCCCGGTAAAGGTTAAATACGTGGCGGCAGGACCATACAGGTCCACGGCCATCCGGGTGCGCACCGCCTCAACCTCACGGCTCACGCTCAACTGCCTCTTACTGGAACGGTGATCTGGCTCTCCGTAGCGAATGTAAACCTCTCCCCGCTTGTCCCATGGGAA
>JAGWBW010000120.1:10120-13066 GCA_021295695.1 Candidatus Latescibacterota bacterium | reverse complement strand
TAGTCCAGACGCTCGGTACTGTCAGAGATCGCTTGATAGGCGTGAAATTCCCTCTCAGACGCAACGAGCGAGATGTCGGTATAGTGCTGGCGCTCCTGATCATCTACCTTCTGCAGATAGCGCTCGAACTGTTCTAAGGCGGTTTCATAGCGCTCTAAAAAGAAGTAGCCCTGGGCTATTAAGGGAATCAGCCGGGTCTCCATAAGATGCGGTTTCAGGTGAGGCGTGAGGTATGTGTTGATCTTGCTGTACTGTTCGCCCTGCACACAGGCGAGTCCGAAGTAGTAAAGCCCATCTACATTGTCGGGCTCCAGCGCTACGTACTTCTCATAGTAGTGGATGGCTTTCTCGTGGTCCTGCCAGAAGCGCTCATAGAGTTCGCCCAAAAGCCGGTACGCCGGGGCATAAGTAGAATCAATCCTGATCGCCCGCCTGGCCTCGCCTCGAGCGCGCCTGGAGTTAAAGAAGGCATTGAGTCCTCTACCAGGGCCCTCCACATAAACCAGTCCGAGACCTACATAGGCATCGGGACGGTTTACATCCAGCTTTTTAGCCGTTTTGAAGGTCTTTTCGGCAGCCTTGAAGTCCCGATTTTTGAGGTAGGCGTAGCCAAGCCGAGAGCGAAGGGAGGCATCCTCCGGATAGGCCTCAACCAGCCGGGTGAAGGTGACGACCGCATCGCCGGGCGCGCCTTCGAGCATCTGTTGTTCTCCCCGGGCAAGCAGAGTGTCCTTCTCGACTTTGGAAAGCACCACCTTCTGCGTCGCTTTGGAAGGCTCCTGTTGTTCTGTTTCATCCCGGGCAGAAACGGCAGATACGAGAATCGGAATCCCTACCCCCACCAAAAGGATCCAATTGCAGGGAAATTTGTTCCAGTTTCCCCAGTCTCGTAATCGACTCAATCCGGTCAAAGCATTCATCGCATCCTTCTCCTTTGCGAATGACCTGGAAGCGCCCAGTACATCCAAATTCCGCTCTACTTTGCTTTTGAAGTGAGGCCCCATTCTTTGCGGAGTTCCCAAATAGATTTTCGATCTTCCAGAGAAGCCTTGGGAATGACATCGCCCGCGTCTTCTCCCATATGGCGGTCGTCAACCGCTTCGGATGCGAGCTGATAGCGGGTATCGCTGCTAAAGCGGAAATAATTGGATGTGTTTTCAAGCGAGGCGTGCATGAAATACATGCCGAAGATGACGACATCGCCCGCGTTAAAAGGGGTGGACGCCCATCGGACACCCAGAGTTTTCATAACGTCATCGGGATCGGTGGAAAACGCGCCCCCATCCAGATCTTGATGCGCGTCCATCGCGCCGTAAGTATTTTTGAGATGCTGGATTTTGTGGGAGCCTAAACAAAGGGCAAGCGGGCCCATGTCCAGAGATATATCGCCGAGCGCGGTCCACATCGTGTAGAGGTTTTTGGTGCCAGCACCCATATAAACCACATCGTAATGCGCCCCCGCATTCTGACTGCGGCAGATCACGCGGAGCCATTTGTGGTCAAATGAAAGAACAGGGCCACCCATGAAGCGTTCGAAGAAGTCCAGAGTATTTCTGCCTTCAACGATTTCGAGAAATCCCGGCCATTGTTTCACAAGTCGATCCGGAAAGCGGGGACGGCGATTTTCGCCAATTACCGCCTTGTCCAGAGGCGTGTCCGGGGCAAGGAGATTCTGGGCGGCCATGTGTTCCAGAATTTCTCGCCGGGCATTTTGAATTTGCTGCCGCGTATGAAAGTTGCGAATGATGAGATAGCCGTCTTCTTCGATGCGCTGGTGAAGGGCCTCGGTATCGTCGAGCAGATGGGTGACTTCTCTGGGGGTAAAAATGGTTTCGCCAAAGACGAGTTCGCGCCCAGACATCGAAACCCGGGTACCGTCGGGAATGTTAAAAGTGGACATGAGTATCCTCCTTATGTGAAAGACTACCTTCAAAAGTGTTTCGAGACCAGAGAAAAGTCAACTCTAACCTGAGCCGATTCCCGAGTAAACGACCATCCGCGCAGCATTACCGTTTTCCGTGAGCGGTCACCGCGAATAATCACCCCGCACAATGCCTTTCCCAAGCATCATACATCTCGGCCATCTCTTTCACCAGGTCCGGGTATTGATCCGCAAGGTCATTCACCTCTGTTCGATCAACCTCCATATCGTAAAGTTCCCAAAGCGAATTCGGGTTCGGCCGCGCTTTTTGTTCTGACCTTGCCTCTCTGTCAGGACGCCAGGGATTGTAATCTCTCCAATAATCAGGAGAGACGAGTTTCCATTTTCCCATTCTCACGGCACGCCAGAGAGCGGTCTCACTATACTGATTCCAGTACAGCGCCATGTGGCCCTCGCGATATTCGCCCCTGAAGACCGGCAGCAGGCTCTTGCCCTCAAGGGGCAGGACGCCTTTGTCGGAGGATGGGTATTCCGCCCCTGCAATGTCTGCACAGGTGGCCATAACATCGATGAGGTGGCCGATCTGATGGGTGATCTCGCCCCCGTTTTGAATCACGCGCGGCCAGTGTGCGATGAGCGGTGTAGAGATACCACCTTCGTGGTTCCACCGCTTGAATTTGCGAAAAGGCGTATTGCTGAGATTGGCCCAGGGCAGATCTACCGTACGGTACGACGCCACGGGACCGGGCGGAATATCGGGCGTGCTGGTCCTGTCTTCATCGCTGGCACCGTTGTCGGACAGAAACAGCACGAGGGTATTTTCCTCTATACCGAGTTCGCGGAGTTTGGCCTGAAGACGCCCGACGTTCTGGTCCACGCGGTCGATCATGGCCGCGTAAACGGCCATCTTCAGATCCCAGGCATCTCGATCCTCAATCTCCTCCCACGACAGCGAATCCGGATCGCGCGCTGAGAGGGCCCACCGCTCGTCAATCAGGCCCATCTCGACCATGCGTTCGAGGCGCTGCTCCCTCAGTCTATCCCAACCGGCTTTGAATTTGCCC
>JAGWBW010000120.1:2366-10107 GCA_021295695.1 Candidatus Latescibacterota bacterium | reverse complement strand
GGGTAGTGCGGTGCAGTATAGGCCACATAGAGAAAGAAAGGTCTATCTTCCCTCCCGTACTCGTCCAAGTATCCAAGGGCGTAATCGGTGAACGCGTCGGTGGTGTAGAAGTCCTTATCTTCGGGTGTGTAGGGCTGGATGACCCTGTCGTCGATGGCAAATGCGGGATTGTCGTCTGGAAATTTTTCACCGGGCTGTTCTTCACCGAGCCGTTGCAGACCCGGGTTAAAGAAGTTGCAGCATCCGTCAACGAGACCGTAATAGCGGTCGAAACCCCGTTCGACGGGTAATCCAGAGAAGAGCCCGGACAGATGCCATTTCCCCGCCATGAGGGTGCGGTAGCCGGCGGTCTTGAGTACCTCGGCGATAGTGACACAGCCCTTCGGCCCTCCCCTGCTGACCTGCTGGGAGTAAAGCCCGGTCAGCAGAGACGCCCGCGTGGGTGCGCACAGGGCATTGTTGTAGAACTGGGTAAAGCGAAGGCCGTTTGAGGCAAGCCGGTCGAGGTTAGGGGTGCGGATTTCGCCACCGTAGCATCCCAGGTCGGAAAAGCCCATGTCATCGACCATAATCAAGAGAATATTCGGTCTTGAGCTATTTTCCGTTGATCTACTCGAGTTCATCAGGTATCTCCTTTAAAAACTCATTGTTTGCGGAGGGCCGGGGTCCATCGATAACACACGGGCGTCAAAGTTTTTTTTCAAAGGTGGGCGCGATGTCAGGAAACAGATCCCAGGCCGGACTCGCTTCCCCACCAGCACTGCTTCCCTGCCGACATCATCCGTCGCCCCGCACAACGACCTCCGACCAGGGGACGCCCGAATGGATGTCCTCGTGCGCCTGAGACCAGGTCTCTGTTTCATAACCCGGAACATTTGCCGGAGTTAAACCCTCTGGAAGCGAGCCGTGCAGAAGCGGCGGACAGGAGCGGAAACGCAGCAGATCGATCAGTAGCTTTTCCCGGATATCGCGGTAATCGGAATCATCCCACCGATTGATGAGTTCGCCCGGATCAATGCGATGGTCGTAGAGTTCGCTCTCATCTCCCGTAATATCGAGTGTAATCCGAAATTCCTCCGTACGCATCGACATATGGTGATACGCCTTGACGTGTTCACACAGCACGGCCTGCTTATTCCAGGTATCCCTTCTCTGAAGAGCGGGAATCAGGCTTCTGCCCTGAACAGTATTGGGCGCATCGATACCCAGAAGATCGGTCAGAGTGGGATAGAGATCGACGGATTCCACAAAGCTATCGAAAACCTCCCCCTGCGGTAACGCCGCGGGATAGCGCAGAATAAACGGCACCCGATGGATGCACTCGTAAAATCCGAGATTTTTCCAGATCAGGCCGTGTTCGCCGGCAAAATCGCCGTGGTCTGCCGAATAAATGACGATGGTTTCCTCGAGAATGCCCTGGGACTCCAATTCTCTGAGAATACGCCCGATCTGCTCATCAATCAGGGAGACCAGTCCGTAATAGTGGGCGATGCACTTTTGCAGATGTGCCCTATCCCTGGGCCTGAAGGGATAGGGAAGTTCCCCCCGTTTGGCCTGTTGCTGGCGTTCGGCCTTGCCCTCAAACTCATCCGCTGCATTGTCCGGCACCATGACCTCCTCGGGATCGTACATGCGATCAAAAGGCGCGGGCACGGTAAGCGGATCATGTGGTCTTGAAAAGGAGATACAGGCGAAGAAGGGTTTGCCCTTGTCGCGATCCCGAAGATATTTGACAGACTCATTTCCACACCAGACCTCGACCGAATGCGCCAGTGGCAGGGGCGAAGTCACCGCACATTCGGGGTGCCGTGCCCACTTTTTGGTCAGGTCAAAATCATCCGCCACCCCGGCTTCTACCAGACTGCGAAAATAGTCGCAACTCAACGGGTCGTCAGGCAGGGCGTCGGTCATGTGGTCAAAACGGTGATAATCGAACTCGCGGCGGGGCCAGTGGACCCCGATATGCCCCTTGCCGATGATGGCAGTTTGATACCCCACTCGCTTCAATGTAGATGTGATCGGATTCAGATGATCGGGCGGTTCGTCAGTGTTATTGTGCCGCCGGTGAAAATGCTCGTACATCCCCGTCATATAGGAAATTCGGGACGGACCACAGTGCGCGCTATTGCCATACGCCCGCGAAAATCGCACCCCCTCTCGCGCCAGGCGATCCATATTGGGCGTCCTGAGCAAGGGTTCCCCTGCACAGGACATCGTGCGCGCATTGTGCTGGTCAGTCAAGATCCAGAGGATGTTGGGTTGTTCAGTTGCCATGGTGGGTTATCTCCTTTTGAAAATTCCAAATTACCAGCCGTGAACATAATGACCGTCTCCGAGGGGAAACCAGATGTAGTCAACAAGGGAAGAAAGGAAGACCCCCGCGATGTAGCCTATCGGAAGACCGATGAAGAAGGGGGCTGCACGGCGATACAGACCAATGCCCCCGATGCGCATAATCAGGCTCTTAGCGGCCCAGGTCAAGAAGATAGAGAAGGCGTAAATCCGGGGCCCCGTGGTATTCTGGAAGGCCAGGCCGAGGGGATGGAGGGGCCACCAGGGCAGGCGGTTGCGCAATAATATCATGAGCAGAACCTCCAGGGCGCCAAAAAGACAAACGCCCACCTTAGCGGGATCGAAGACAGTGAGATCGCTCTCCAGGACTTTCGCCGCCAGTCTGTTGTACGGAGCAACCAGTGATCCCGCCGGGTTAAAAGGTCCTTTGTGCAGGTTCTGCCCACCGTAGATGTAGGGCAGGTAAATCACGAAGAAGAAGGAGGCAAACAGGCCCGCGAGAAACGCCAGCAGGACGAGCCAGACAACGAGTGATCGCCTGCGGGTGAGGCTGCTGAGGAGCTTGAAGTGATGGGGCAGCGCCGGCCAGGCCGGGATGCGGAGGTTACCGAAGAAGACGCCCGTGTTGACCATGCCGATGCCAACGAGGTCTCCTCGAGAGAGATTCGCGGTGCCGACCAGAGTCTCCAGCATAGGTCCCCCTTTTACGGCCACCGGAAAGAGATGGGTAAATCCGCTGGCGGCCGTGAACTTGGCAACGGTCAGGTAGGCGATATAGAGCATTAGAGTGTGGGCGATGGCCATTGGGAGCGATATGCCGAAGGCGTGCATCAAGCCGACGATGAAGACGGTAGAGATCCCGAACCCGAGCAGGGCAATCCGATAGGACACAGTCCCCTCGTCCTTCGGAGCGCCCACGCCCCCGAGTGCGGTGCGCCAGACCCACTGCAGATGGCCCCGCGCGACCCAGACCGACCAGAGTGCCAACAGGACCATTGCGCCGTAGCCCTCCAGGTCGAGGATTCCACTGGGAGGAGCCTGCTGTCCGGATAGTCCAATACCGAAGCCAGTGCGGTTCATGATCCCCAGTTTGAAGATCGCCAGCAGGCGGAACGCCCAGAGGCTGAGCAGGATATCCAGGTTGCAGAAGTAGGTAAGCCCGATCACCGTAGGCAGGACTCGGAGATAGACCGGAGGAAAATCCCTGCTTACATGCACCGCTTTGGTCAGGTAGAATCCAAAAACGGTGATTTCAGGCAATACGACCGCGAAGTAACCTGCGATATTCCAGAGAAAGATACCAAATACCAGAAAAAAGCCCGCCCAGAAGACGCCATCGCGGAAGAGGCGGGGTACCCGCCCCGGCTCGTCGAATCCCGACGTCAACTCCACGGCAAATTGTGCAAGCGGATAGGTCAACCGCTCGGCATCCTCCCACTGGCGCTGGAGGATGATAAACGCGCAGATGCCGGCTGTGAGCACGGCGATGGGGATCGCCGTACCCCAGAAGAGGGGCCTGACCCATCCGATCCAGGGCACAGGTGTCTCGGGCGCAAGGCCGTCGTAATAGGGTCGGATAACGGCCGGAGACGCATCGGGCATATACCACCAGGGCAAGGCGTCGAAGAACGCCTCTTCCCACCGGTTCTCGGGGGAGGCGAAGTAGGTGGGTGCGGCCAGGGTGCTCGCCCAATAGCCGGTAAAACCCTCGAAGGGGATGTTTCCAGCGATCCAGGACATGCTGTAGATCACCAGAAGTTCGGTGCCGCTCAACGCTGCCCGGGGGAGGAAGGCCTTCAGGCCCAAATTGACGAAGAGCCAGAGACCAAACGGAATCAGCATCGCCATCGGAAACTGGGACTTGTTCAGGGAAAAGGAGCCCATGACCATGCCGGCGTAGTCGGCATAGATGTTGAGAATTACGACAGTGGCCGCGCCCAGGAGAACGGAGCGGAGGGTGATGCGGACGGGCGCCTTCTCGGGAGCCTGGCTGGCGCTGGTGTCAAGAGCTGAAGAATCTGGCATGAGATCTGTTAAAAAATCGCAATGGCGTAAAAGCTACCCATCCAAACCGAAAGGTCCCAGTCGGGTAAGCTTTGTACCTGAGGTCCCCTCCGCTCCGTCTAAAAAGGAAGCCGAGGGGATTTCGCGTTTTCAGCCCGGCGGTTACAGCGAGCCGGAAAAGCTCAGACGGATTGGGGCATCGAAATATTTGCCGAAGTTGGAGTAGGCGATGTCCAGCCGAATATTTCGACCTGAGAAGGTGCCCTTCAGCCCTGCGCCGACGGTCCACGATTCTGCATCGTAGTCAAACTTATAGCCGGCGCGCAGCGCGACGATATTCTTCAACCACAACTCGCCGCCCAGATTATAGCGCTGGTCGCGGTCGGTGAAGTAGGCCCCCTCAAAGGAGGCAGTTAGCGACATCGGGTCGCCCAACTCGCCGACGACCTCCATCGAGGTGCCCAGGTTGAACACCACTGGAAATTCCGCGGGGTCGCTGTGGATCTTCATCTCGTTGCCCAGGTTGTTGATGCCCATGCCGATGCGGAGGCTGCGGTAGCCAGTGTGCAACAACGTGTAGAGGCTCAGCGAGGTCCCGCCCAGCTTTTCCGGGCCAAGATTGGACTGAACGAATGAGAACTTGGCAGCCGCAGAGAGCTTGTCGGTCAACTGACGGGCAAAAATCACACCCAGGGCGTAGTCGCCTACATCCAGCATTTCTCCTGTGCCATTGGGCTCCAGGATGGTGGTCCGTTCGATCTCTGGAGGTTGGTGGTTGACCACGGAAATGCCCAGCATAGCGTTCCACCCGACATTGAGAGCAACAGCGCCAGAGTAGAACTTGGAGTCCACCAGCCACTGCGCGTATCCGAAGGAATAACCCAACCGCCGCACCGAGGTGATACCGGCCGGATTCAAATAGATCGCATCCATGCCCTCGGCAACAGAGGTATAGGCGTCGCCCATCGCCGCAATACGGGCACTGGGTGTGACCTTTAGGAAGGCGAGCGTGCTCGGTCCTTGCTTTTCAAAAGCTCCGGTAACCTTGTCATTAAACAGGTGCGGCACATCCAGATCTTGCTGTGCCTCCGCCCCCAGCGTGCCGCAGGCGGCAATCGCGATCGCAAAGAAGAGAATTCTTTTCATAATTGAAACCATCCTTTATTTAAAACAGCTACTTGTGCAGGATAAAGGCTCCTCGAGACAGCTTGCCCATGCTCTCCTGTACTTCGGATTCCACGACAAAATAGTACAATCCTGAAATGACCTCTCCACTGAGGAATCGGTCCTTTAACTCCCAATTGGTCTCGCCGAGAAGTGGGTTGTCGTGTTTGATTATCGCCACCATATCGCCCGATACCGAAAAGATGCGGATCGTACACTTGTGGGGTAATCCCACAAACCGCAGGCTCTCGGAGCCCTGGTAACTCTGGCCGTCCAGAGTCACACTGAACGGGTTGGGCACCACCCGCACCTGTCGCTCCAGATTGTCGCTCATTGTGCTACTGGACATCTTCGGGCGCAGCGGCACATTGACCTTTGTCTCCGGCGCAGAGTAGCCGCCCTCCAGTCCGCTCACGGTGAGATGTTCCCGGACTTTCGGAGGCAGATCGGCCAGAGTCACTGTCCCTTCGCTCCAGTCCTGCTTGGGGGAAGCAACGGCGCGGACATTGTAGATATAGCGGAAGCCAGCCAGAGAGTTCGTATCTACATACTTATATGTTCCGGCACTGGTGGCGGGAATCTCTTCCACCAGTGCCCACGGGCCGTATTCCTGAAAGGTAGATCGGTAGATCCGGTAGGCCACAACGTCGGCCGCCCCATATTCGGGGTTGATTGCCTTTTCTGCGGCGTCAGTCCACGAGAGCTCGATGTTGGCATCCTGGTTATTCCCCGCCTGAAAGTCCACATCCGGAGGAGAGTTGGGAATGCGAAAGCCGCTGTCGTATGCAAACTGGGCATGTGACAGGTTCTGCAGGAGAGCCTTTTCACCCTGGGCAAGCACCTGCTTGCGGGCATCGTCATTCAGACCCCTTTCCCCCACCCCGAATGCCCAGCTCATCTGGTCCCTTGCAAAACCGGTCCTGGAATCGACATTGCTCTCTTCTATATCCCCGGCGTGGCCAAAGACGTAAGCGACCACGATCTTGGCCTTATCTCCGGGCGCCAGGTCGTAGGGACCGTAGATCTGGTCGGACCAGACGACTCCCTCTGCAGGAGGATCGGCCATTGAGGGAGCCGTATAAATGTCGTAGAGTTCGGCCATACCTACGCCCTTGCCGATGGGATCGTCGATATTATCAAGCCCGTGTGCCCTGAACCAATGCCCCAGAACCTGGTCGCTCCTCGGCTCCACGTAGCCCTGTGTCAGATCGTTCGCGTTGAAAACGTGACTGGGGCCGGAATTGCGAAACGCCAGAGGTGCAAATCCGGCGTATTCCGGCGCGATCGGTGTGCCCTTCGGCCGGTCTCCGCTGGCCGGGAAGGAACCACCGGGATTTTCAAGGTCGGGATCAAATGGATCTCCTGTGTCATCCTCAAAGCTATTGGTGGTATTCCCATCATATACATAGGTGATGTATTTGCCGGAAAAGTCCGCAGCGGTCAGGCCGCTGAGGGAATTGGGCTGGAAGCCGGGGGATCCCGAGAAACGGAAGAAATCGTCCAGCCCACCCGATCTGTTGTATCGGATCATCCCCCCTTCGTGCCCCCACCGGTAAGAGGTACCGGTGGAGTTGACGTAGAGGGTGTTGTTGAAGCCGAAGTAGGTGTCATTGAGCTGTTTATCGCCCCGGTTCTCGAACTCGACATCCACGATAATGAAGTCGTCGAAGTCCTGATGGCTCCAGGCGTATATCTTGCGCGTCATCACGATGTTGTGCTTGAACCGTGTCTGCGTGATGTGAATCTCTTCAGGCGCGTCCTGCACAGGTGGATAGATATGGTAGTCGTAATTGTGAATCTCGTAGGGTTCGGCAGCCGTGGCATCACCCGACTTGGGCGTTGCGCCGGGATACCAGTTAGCCATGTCCAGGCCGGTCTTAATCCCCCTGGAGGGCACAACCGTACGGATACCCCAATTGGCCTCTGGGCCATTCAGGATATCGTAGATCATCGGGAACACATCCTCCGAGGGATGGCGCGGACCGGTCCAGGAGACGTGCTTCTCTCCATCCACATTCGTGAGTACCAGCACGCCATTGCCGGATGAATGCATGGTGCCTTCGGACTTGTTCGCACCGTCAGACCAGGCCTTGTCACCCCAATATTCCATATAATCGGTAGGGTTCATCAGGGTGTAAAATCCCATCATCATGCCGGGGTAGATCAGACGGAATGCAGCTCGGCCCGCGCTGTCGGCGTAGTGCATGCCGGAAAACCCGTAGTTGTGAAAGGTCTCCCAGACAAGCGAGCGCGTCATCATGCGGCTGGCGTAGTAATCGAG
>JAGWBW010000120.1:0-2341 GCA_021295695.1 Candidatus Latescibacterota bacterium | reverse complement strand
CCCACCCCAAGCCATTTCTTTATCAGAGATAAGGACATTGAAATTCCTCCAGTGTATATTCAAGGTCAAAACTTCAGGCGTGCGCCGACCACCCAGTTACGTGGATAGCGACCCAGTCCCTGGTCGTAACGGTCTAGATCGCCATCCCCATGCTCCAGGTAAGTGCCGTTGTCTGGGTCTGGCATCTGCTTCCCCCACTGTATCCAATCGAAACCGGTAGTCATGTCGGCCTTGTCGTTCCAGAGGTTGTGGATCTCCAGGAAAGCGGTGGCTGTTACAGCGCCGCCAATGTAGAATTCCTTCTCCAGATTGATATCGCTAACAAGAGAGATCGGCCCGGTCCGTCGCTCCTGGGGACCTGTGGGAGGCGTATAATTGAAGGGAATGCCGGTATGGAGCCGATAGAGCAACGATATCCGGAGGCTGGCCAGGGGTGCAATGTGAAAATCAGAGGGACTGGAAAAAAGGAATTGCCCGCTGAGAATATTGCGCCGATCAATACCGCTTTGCAGTGTCGGCGTATTGTATCGGCCGATGGTGTAGGCATAAATCCCTGGCTCGAGTATCTCCACCGGAGCGTTCCAGTAGCCATCGGACAGAGGCTCGCCGATTCGGCTATCGTAATCCTTGAGTTGTGCTCTGGCCCTTTCGGCCAGCTGCACCCGCTCCTCCTGGGTAGGCGCATGAGGGACCTCCTGTCCGTCCGCCTGTGCATCCACACCCACGAAGTATCGGTCACTCATGACGTATGAGGGACCAACCACGTGGTAGGCTCGCCAGTTCCGAAAGCCGGAATTATTCATATTTTTCGTCCACGCGAGATTGTACGCCACGTTGAACGTGACCATGTTGCTGAACTGCTTCCGCAGAGAGACCTCGAATCCCCGGGACCACTTCCGGCCCCGGTTGCCGGATCCCCTTGAAGAGACGCCGTCGTACCCGAAAGCCGGTTCCTCCAGGCGCCAGGAAGTGGAGCCGTTGGTGATAATCCCCATCTGATCCCTGTAAAAGGCGGTGACGCTGGCAACGTATTCACCGGCGAAGTTCCAGTCAAACCCGGCCTCGAAACTGGTTGATTTTTCCGGCTCGATGTCGGACATCCCGGAGACCCCGTGGTGGATCTGCTTCAGGCTATTGTACTTCTCCATCTGATCAATCTGTCCGTTCCCGTTCACGTCCCTGTCCTCTCCGGTCCCGCCGAATTCCCGCTGATAAAAATTCTGGATATCGGGAAATTGACGGAAGACGCCAGTAAAGAACCGGATGGTGGAGCGATCGGTGATGGGGTGAGAGACTCCGACCCGGGGACTCCATGCGTGCAAAATCGGGAGATCTTCGGTTACGGGCATGTTTCGAAAGCGCGTCAGGGATTCGTAGTGTCTGAACATCCAGAGGGTAGCAATGTTGCGCCAGCCCTTTACCGGGTCCATCGCGTCGAACCGGATACCGGCGTTGATCACCAGGCCCTCAAACTCCATCTTATCCTGGATATAGACCCCGTACTGGATGGGATGAGCCCGCTCCATGCCGATAATCGGGTCGCCCGGACCGCCAGCAAGGCGGATCGTAAAAGCGCGAGCCTGGCGAGAGCCCTCCTCGTGGTGGTAGAGGCCATAACGGGTGATCTCAAACCCGGTTTTGACGAAGTGCCCCTTGGTGACCTGGCTGCTCAGATCGGCTTTGAGGCGCACCCGTTTGTTATCCATATACTTAAAAGAAAAGATATCCCTCGGCAGGAAGTACCCTTTGCTGTCGCGCCGGACGCCTTCGGTCGCAAGAGGCACGCCACTGGTGTCGGTCAGAGTTTGCTGCCAGTTGAGGCGCACTTCATAGAAGGTCGTGGGGGACAGGGTGTGGGTAAAGAGGAGATACGCCATCCTTTCGCTGAAGTTCTGTTTGCCAGCTGCGGAGTAACCCTCAGGCAGGAAAAGATTGCGCCCACCCCTGGTGATACCCCGCACGCCCCCGTCGGTCTCTCGCTGCTGGCCGGCGAAGGGATCATCGGGATCAATCCTCGTATTGGATCCTTCGATTCGCCTGCTGCCACTGGTCCCGGGGTCAAAGCCCTCGTAGTAGGCGAACACCCCGCCCAACTTCACCTTGAAGTTGGGGGACGGTCGGGCGACGAAGTTGCCAAAGGTCTGGATGTTAAATGGCTCTCGGTTGAGCGCGCTGGGATAGATGGGAGCCTTGCGACTGTGGGCCGCATTCATAAAGAAGGATATATCCCTGGCGATTGGTCCAGAGGCCGAACCCTCCAAATAGTGCCCGAACACACCCGTGTAGTCGGTGCGTTCGTGTACCTTGCGCCCGGTCTCGGGATCGGTCTCGTTCGCAAAGG